>CAYWBA010000022.1:0-16647 GCA_964455955.1 uncultured Planctomycetota bacterium
CTCCAATGGCGTCTTGGACTCTCTCATCCGGCCCCCAGCCAAATTCACCTATCGGCTGATGAGGACCGGGGGGATGAAAGATGTTGTTAATGTAAAGCCATCTGGCGTGGTGGCGCGCGACGGTAGATATCCTCATGTCCAGCTCAAGCGGGTACGCAGGGTCCCTGTCAGCGTTTATCAGGTTGAGCATCTGGGACTCCATGGATGGCGCGCCTGTCTTGTTAGATTTCTTACCGCAGTTGGCAATAATCAACAGCGCCAGTCCGATACAAATCAACGCGAGGACTTTCTTCACGATTACCCCCTGTCAAAAGGAAGTCATTTAAGGTTTCTGTACCAGGGTGACCACCCAGTAGCACGTAAACGCACCTCAGGTACTTCACAAGTAAGCCGTGATGCCGACATCGGTGTAGCCGGGGGCATCGAGCACCCCGGGCCAGATTGTATCCATCCAGGTATATACCTCATCAACCGGTTCGCCGCCGTACCAGCCTGTCTCGGTTGCAGGCCGGGTATAGGTATCCAGCAAGACTGCGTAGACCCTGTCATCCGGCGTGGAACCTCCATCGCCTATTGGTTCATAGGCGTAAGCAGGAGGCGCCTGAGCGTCAAGCCAGATGGCGTGCGCCTCTGCGATATCGCAGAGGTCGTCGTCAAGCTCTAATTCATTGCCCGGCCGGTGTGAGTTAATTTCATCAAACATCTGGTTTACTTTGTCGGGCAGCAGCAAAGTCGGCTTGCTGGACCCCCTGCCGCAGTTGCTGAAAATCAAGGGAAGTGAGAACAGACAAAGCAGCACAAGGATTCTCTTCATGACCACCTCCCGTGGCCGTGCCTGCGCCAGTGCAAGCAATTCACTGTTCTTGGACCTTTGTATAGAAATATAGACGCCGGCTTATGTCAAGCTATTTCGCAAATATTCTCGATAGCGCAAATTTATTTGGGAAAAAACGTGCCGTCACTTTGCCAACTTAAGGATTGTGGTGTATATGTAAGTAGGAGCAGGTGCTGACCCTGCGATTGGCGCCATCCGTGTCATAAAGCGGGCCTGGTGAAGGTGGAGGCGTGGCAGTGGCTCGAATCCTGCAAACTGGAGAAAGGAGGAAAGCCTTGATTGACTGAACGGACAATTTGGAAAGGAGGCTGCCATGGCAGAGCGCAACAGCAGCGCTGTCTGGTGCGGCTTCACCCTGGTCGAGTTGCTGGTTGTCATGAGCATAATAAGCATTCTTGCCGGCCTTATTATATCTGTTATACCTGTTGGCAAAGGTAACAAAGTTGCCTGCATGAACAACCTGCGACATATCGGGATAGCCGCAACGCAGTACAGCCACGATTTCGGGTCTTACCCATGGGTTGGTGACAGCGAGCCAGCCGCCGCGTTTCAGCTCCTTGTGGATGAGGGGCTTATTGATGAGCCAAGGCTCTTTATTTGCCCTTCCTGCAACCAGAGGGAAGCAGACTACAACGAGGGCAAATTTACGCTGGCCCGTGAGAATGTGAGCTACGCATATGCGGCCGAGCCAATAGCGCTCTCTGCGCCATCACGTACCATTATAGCGGCGGATGCATACTGGTACGGCGAAGATGGCCAGGGGCACAGGGACTGCATAATTGTAGTTCGAAAAAGCAGTGCGGCGCAGGAGGTTAGGCTGCGGCCCGGCGACAGATGGGAGGATGCCACAGGAGGCAAACTCAACCGCTGAGCCGCCGACATGCATTGAAACACCAGGCCCCTTGACAACAAGGCCCCGGCGGGAACCGGGGCTTTGTTTTTTTCAGTCATAACATTATTTCATAATGCCGGTAAGAGGCTAATCCTCTGCGGCTTTCTCCCCCTCTTCCTGCTCAAGGTAGGCTTTGAGCGCTTCTTTCCAGTGCCGCAGGGGAGAAAAGCCTTCCAGCCGCCAGCGAAGGTTCTGGAGCGCGGAGTGTTGCGGCCGCGGTGCAAGGCGATTGAGCGCCTCTGTTGTTGTCGGAACAATCTCCGTCTCAGAGCCGATTATCTCGGCTATTGCCTGGGCGAATTCGAACCAGGTGCAGATACCCGAGTTGGTTACATGCCAGACCCCCTCGTAGGGCCTGCCGCCGACAAGCCCCTTGCCTATTTTCGCAAGCGCTGTTGCAAGGTCATAGGTATAGGTGGGTGAGCCCCGCTGGTCGGTCACGACGGATATTTTGTCCTTTTCACCACAAAGCCGCCGTATGGTCTTGACGAAATTATTGCCAGCCACGCCAAAGAGCCACGAGGTGCGTACAACAGTGACTACCGCGCCGCTGTGGAAGGCAAGCTGCTCCGCCCAGAGCTTCGACCTGCCGTAAACGCCCAGCGGATTGGGATGGTCAAACTCGAAGTAACCGGATTTTTTTGCTCCGTCGAAGATGTAGTCAGTCGAGACAGCAACAAGCGGCACCCGGGCCCGGCGGCAGGCGTTGGCGACGCGGGCTGTAGCCAGGGCATTGGATTTGTATGCTTCATTGGAATCCTCTTCCGCACCGTCCACGTCTGTGTAGGCCGCGCAGTGGATTACAAGGTCCAGGCCAGATTCCTCTATGGCGGGGTTCACTTCCTCCTCATCCGCAAGGTCTATGCAGGCGCAGGGGTGCCCTTTGTCTGCACAGGTTTCAAGCAGGTCCATGAGGAAAAGCTCGCAATCCTCCGCAAGAACTGAAATCAGGTCATTTGCCAGCATACCGGCCGCGCCTGTTATCCCTACCTTCATCGTTATCTCCCAGTGCTCTGTCTTACCGAGTCAAGAACTTCTTTTAAGCTTTTCCCACCAACTGCGGTTTTTTTCATACCATTGCACAGTACTAACAAGCTCGGTGTCGAAGTCGGCTTCCCCTTCCCAGCCCAGTTGGCGTATCTTCGAGCAGTCAATGGAATAGCGCCTGTCGTGTCCAAGCCTGTCAGGTACAGGCTTAATCAGGCCTTCCGGCTTCTCGAGGAGCTTGAGAATCTTTTTTGTCAACTCTATATTGGGAATCTCGTACCCACCGCCGATGTTGTAAACTTCGCCCGGCTCACCCTCATGCAACACGAGGTCAATTGCGCGGCAGTTGTCAAGGACGTAGAGCCAGTCGCGCACGTTGAGCCCGTCGCCATAGAGCGGGACAGGAATATCATCCATGGCGTTTGTTACAAACAGAGGGATGACCTTCTCCGGGTACTGGTACGGCCCGAAGTTGTTTGAGCTTCGTGTGATAAGGACAGGCAGGCCATAAGTCACAAAGAACGAGCGCACGAGGAGGTCTGCTCCCGCCTTTGAGGCTGAGTAAGGCGAGTTGGGGTGAAGGCTGGATTCTTCCGCAAAGGAGCCTTCATCAATTGAGCCGTAAACCTCGTCTGTGGAAATCTGCACGTACTTCTTGTGATTGTGCTTCTCGGCAGCCTCAAGAAGCATTAGCGTACCGAAGATGTCAGTCTTCACAAACGGTTCCGGCCCTGTAATGGAGCGGTCCACATGGGTCTCGGCGGCGAAGTTGATTATCACGTCTGCGCCGGCTGCTGCCTTGTCAACAAGTTCGCGGTCGCATATATCACCCTTGATAAAGCTGTAGTTGGGGTTATTCTCGACATCCTTGAGATTTTCAAGGTTTCCGGCATAGGTGAGCTTGTCAAGGTTGGTTATGCGGTAGTCCGGATACGTGCCAAGAATATGGCGAACGAAGTTTGAGCCGATAAAACCAGCCCCGCCGGTGACCAGAAGGTGCATCCTTAGCCGTCCTTTCTCGACCAGTCGTAGGGGATGTCGTTGTTATGCGGGTCCGCCCTGTACTCGTCCGGCTCCTTGTAGTTGTAGAGTTCTGTTGGGATATTTATGACAACAGCTTCATATTCGCTCACGCACTTAAACCCGTGCATAACCCCTTTTGGTATATGCAGGAGAGCCGGGTTGTGCTCTCCCACGAAGAACTCGTTGACTTCACCTTTTGTGGGCGAGCCTTCGCGTCCATCGTAGAGCACGATTTTCATCATGCCGCGCACGACAGCCATGTTGTCATCCTGGCTTTTGTGGAGGTGCCAGGCCTTCACCACACTGGGATAGGCGGTTGTCATGTAGACTTGGCCGAACTTTTCAAACACCTCGTCGTCCGCGCGCAGGACTTCCATGAGCATCCCCCGCTCGTCGGGTATTACGCGCAGCTTCTTGACCTTTACGCCATCAATCATGCCGAGCCCTTTCAGAGTATTTCAACCTTGCACGAATCGCCGACCATAATCCTGTGCGCCTCAGGCCGGCCGGTCGAGCGGACAACCTGAACGTTTGTACCAATAAGGCTGTCTTCAATGCGTTTCATGTCCCGTATCAGGGAGTCTTCGCATATTATTGAGTGCTCCACCTCGCTGTTCTCGATTCTGACGCCGGAGCAGATTGAGGTAAACGGCCCTATATACGAGCGCTCGATAATGGCGTTTTCGCCGATTATTGCTGGCCCGCGGACAATGCTGTCCACGAGTTTCGCGCCGCTTTCGACAATCACGCTGCCCTCAACCCTGCTCTTTTGGTCCAGCTCCCCGTCAATTCTTCGCTCTATTTCGTGAAGAATGATGCGGTTGGCTTCAAGCAGGTCTTCCAGCTTGCCTGTGTCCTTCCACCACCCCTTGATAACCCTGTGGTGGACAACATGGCCGTGCTCAAGCAGGTACTGGATAGCGTCTGTGATTTCAAGCTCATTGCGCTGGGATGGCTTAATGTTGTTGACTGCTTCAAAGATATTGGAGTCGAACAGGTAAACGCCTACCAGGGCCAGGTCGCTGGGCGGGTCCTTGGGCTTTTCCACAAGTCTCTTTACCGTGCCGTCGTTATTGAGTTCGGCAACCCCGAACGCAGTGGGGTTCGGCACGTGCGCAAGCAGGATAAGCGAGTTATACTCCGAGCGTTCGAACTCCTCGACAAGCTGGCCCAAGTCGTCTTTTATAAGGTTGTCGCCGAGGTACATGAGAAATGGCTCTTTGCCTATGAAGTCTTCGGCAATCTTCACCGCATGCGCAAGGCCAAGCGGCGCATCCTGCCTGATGTAGGTCACGTTAACACCAAAAGAGCTGCCGTCTCCAAGAGCCGCCTCGATTGCAGCACGGGTGTCGCCGACAATGACACCCACATCCTTGATGCCGGCAGCCGCGATTGCCTCAAGCCCGTAGAAAAGAATCGGCTTGTTGGCTATAGGTATCAATTGCTTTGCGCTCGTGTGGGTTATGGGCCGCAGCCTCGTCCCTGCCCCGCCGCTTAGAACTAAAGCCTTCATCGTTATCCGTCCTCCGCTGGTTTAAGGATAACGACTATAAGCTTGATTGCCCTGCCAGTCAAGCCAAAACAGGTGCTTACATGACACTGTGAGGCAGCAAAAGAATTTTTTGCCTAAATACTGAATAACAACGCTTCACTAAGTGTATCCAATATGTAGAATAGGAACAGTATATCTCAATCTTGGGGAGTATTGAAATGAGAAAGATTGCACTCCTCGTCGTTGTTTGCCTGCTGTGCATGCTCGTGAATACGCACGCGGATGTAATTGTCCTGGACAGCGGCAAATCAATCGAAGGCGAAATAATTGAAGAAACGCTCGATGAAATCGTGGTAAGGCTGCCCAGTGGAGTTGTCACTCGCATTGACCGCGACGAAGTGGTGGAGATTAAGCGCTCAGATGAACTTGAGAAGGAGTACCAGAAGAAATATAAAGAGATCATGCCGGGCGATACCTACGCCATGATGGAACTGGCCAAATGGTGCCGGCAGCGAGGGCTCAAAAAACACCAGCGCGAGCTTCTCGAGGAAATACTGAAAAGCTACCCGGACGACTCGTGGGCCAAGCGGGAGCTCGATATCCTTGACGGCAAGCTTCCTGAAAGCGCACGTGACAAGGAGATCAAGCCAGACGGTATGACCTGGACGCCCGGAAAAGGGCCATCCAAGAAGAAAAAGAAGAAAAGTGAGCCAGGCGGTAAGCCGGCCAAGGACGAAAGCGCAAGCAAACCCAAGATAGAGAAGCTCTGGCAAGATGACAATAAGAAGGGGCGTTCAAGCAAGTACAAGCCCAAAGGCGCAACGGCGGCCGGGTTCAAAGGCCTGGACTGGCTTATGAAGAACGGCACAACCGTCAAGTACGCGCCGCAGGGCCAGGTGGTATCGGCCGGATTCGCAGGCATGGCGGCGCTTGCAAGCAGGAACAACAAGTACAGCCCCCTGGTAGAGAGATGCGTAAAATCAGTCCAGATGGGAATCAAGCGCTACCTCACCGGCAAGCGGGAAAACCCGGGCCAGTTCACGCAGTCCAACTGGGCGCTCTCCATCGGCGGCCTGTTCCTTGCCGAGGCACAGCGATACTACAAGTCAGCGGAAATGAAAAAGATGCTTGCCGAAATATGCAAGCAGCTTGTAATAAACTTGGAACCCTCCGGCGGCTGGGGCCACGACGCAAGCGGGCCCAACCCGCTCGGCTATGTCGAACTCGAAATCATGTCCAACTTCGCTGTCGCATGCATGGGAATCTGCAAACGCCAGAAAATTCCCGTCCCCATTGCAAAACTCGAGGAGGCTGTCCGGTACATCGAAAAATGCATTACCGGCGCCGGCGTCGGCTACTCGCACACCAACAAATGGGGCCATGTCAGCCGCACCGGGGGCGCAATATACGCCCTGTCAATGGCCGGAGCCACAAATGTCAAAGGCTTTTCAATGCTGTGCAAGCAGCTTGACAGCGGGATGAAAAGTGTAATCGGCGGCCACGCATCCAATGCGCTCGCATTCTTGCAGTGCGCAGCCGGCTCCCTGCAGCTTGGCCCGGCGGTGTGGGACAAGTACGTCCAGACATGGTTCAAGACTATAATGGACAACCAGAACCCGGACGGCTCGTTCCACCCCATAAAGCACCCTAAAGAAGACATCAAGGCGGAACACAACATGGGGCCTGCGTACTGTACCGGGATTTACTCCTTTGTCCTTCTTGTTGACCGCGGCGGACTCAAGTTTACCTCGGGCTGCTACCGAATGATAATATAGGGGACTGTTATATATTCCGACTGACAAAACGTCCGCGGACAGAATACAGGCCTGGGGCCTGCAGCTTATATCATCCAAATTTGTAGCCCAAAAGAAGCTTTTTTGCTCAAGTTTCCTTGCCCCGTTACGTCTATATAATATAATATGGACATTAAGACTCTGTGATGATAAAGACCAAAACCCGAGGAGGTCAGCAGAATGAAGGTACTGAAAGTGTTAGTTACGGTTCTGGCCATATTTGCAACCTTTTTCTTTGCGGTCAGCTATCTTATGGCAAAGCCAGACACGCCGCAAAACTTCATATTCGTCAGCTCAACCCCCAACTCTATAATATGGGCGTGGGACGCGGTCCCGGGCTTTGTTCTCCCATCGGATGGAGGCTACCAGATTACCGACCGGGACGGGCGGTGGCTCGACTGGGTTGACGCGCCTAATACAAGTGTTACCGAAACAACAGCACTCAGTGAGAACGTACAATACACGCGCATGGTTGTGTCGTATGACCTCACCGAGGCCAGCGACCCCAGCAACGAGGCAAGCGGATATACAAAGATACACAATCCGACAGTTGATGATTTCTCCCTCTCATATTTCTTGGGAGAGGTGCGCATAACAGTAACCCCCCCGCTCAATCATGATGTTGGCCAGACAGGGGTCCTGATAGAAATAGATACCTGGGGCGATGGCTCTTTCACCACCTTCTTCACCGTGCAGAACTACTGGCCAAACTACCTGGCGTCTGACCCTCATGGCTCCGGCACTTACTATTACAGGATAAGATACCGCAACGCCGCCGGCGAAACCACCGCCTACTCACCCGGCAGGTCCATAGACCTCGACGCCACGGACAAGCTCCTGCCTCCCAGCAACTTCACCGGCACGGCAACCGCCCCGAGCTCGATTACCTGGAGCTGGGACGACCATAACTTCAGCCCGAATGAAACCAAGGGCTACAGGATATTCGATGAGAATGACCTCAGCGCAGGCACTGTAGATAATGATGTCACATCCTTCGTTGAATCGAGCGGTCTGGTGGAAAATAGGCCGTACACAAGGTACGGTGTGGCGCGCGGCCATGGCGGCATCGGCCCAGGAGTGGACCAGGCGGAAGACGATTGGCGCTGTGGCGTCAGATTCTATGCAGATAGCCGTTTCAACCCCGCCCAGTCTTTTAAACCAAGTATATCGTCAACTCTAACAAAAGTTGAGGTCAACGCAGCAAGATTCTCTGTTTCGACCGCTGACCTGAAAGTTGAAATCTGCCTGGATTCCGGGGGGTTCCCGGGAGCTGCACTTTGCGAAGTAAGCATTACCCTCCCACCGGACGAAACCCATGACTGGCGAGAAGCAGTTTTTGCATCTCCTCCTGCACTTACCGCAGGAGAAACGTACTGGATAAAGCTAAGCAACACGGACAACTATGCAGAGGGATACCTCTGGGCTATTAATTACAACCCATACGCCACTGGTGAGTATCCTAATGGGCATGTAGCTGACTATGATTCAGTGTTCTCAAGCTGGACGGCATATACGAGTGATGATTTTGTCTTTAGAACATATATGAACTTCACAACAGCGCTGTATGACAGCGACAAGAGCAATTATGTCAAGCGCTATACCCTTGTCACAGACCCGGTAACTGCCGACTTCACCGTCACGCCGCTGGGCAACGGGGAGGCCCTGATAGAGGTTGTCACCAAGCCCTACAACTCGTATGCAGGTCTCACCGGCGCAAAAATCGAGCGCGGCACCTTCTCAAACCTCTCAGATGCGGTAACAGTAATGGATTTTGACGCTGTCTACTCGTTTACCGACACCGTGCCGACGGCTGGAACATTTTACTACGGCGTCACATTGCGCAACGGAGATGGCATCGAGACGGCGCGCGCAATAAGCGCCGGAGACCTCATACCAGGCCCGCTCGCGGTCCCGGCACCCCTCTCAGGGGCAGGTATTTCCACAACCCAGATTCGCTGGTCGTGGACCAACATCTTGGGTGAGACAGGCTACCTTATTGAAACCAGCGCAGGCATCCCCATTGCGCTGCTCCCGCAGGATACCACCAGTTATGACGATACTGTAGCGGGCGAAAACTCACAACTCACCCGGCAGTTGAGAGCGTGCCTGGTCAGCCTGGACCAGGAGGTCAGCTTCGACGGGACTCCGGACCATGTTAGGGCAATCCCATGGAATACAGGCGGCGCTCATGCCCAGTACATCTACACCGCCACCGACATGAACAACAGCCCCGGAGCGATAAAGAAAATCTACTGGAAATGTGGTGACAGCAGCGCGGGGCAGGAAACTTACTACAACGTTTCTGTAAGGCTTGGCCACTCAACGCTGAGCGAGCTCAGCGACGATTTCACCGCGAACTTCACGGAAGGAGACGCCACCGAGGTCCGGGCAGCCTCCAACTACACTGTCTCTACTCCGAGCTACGGCGCCTGGGTGGAAATTCCCATTACAGGAACCTTCCTCTACGATGGAGCGAACAGCCTTATAGTGGACATCCGCGTTGAAAGCGGCACAGGCGACATCAAATGGTCAAACAAGGACACCACAGCCGACACCATGATATGGGCACAGCGCCATGACGCCGCAATATCAGACCAGGTCTGTCAAAGAAAGTACCTTGTCAAGTTTAACATGGATGTGGTAATCAGCGTGACTGCCCCGGCAGGGCCGGCGACCGCTTACTCCCTTGTCCATGACGCACTCCCCTCAGATTTCACACTCAGGAACCCGGGCGGCCTGAACATAACTGTTGAGGTAAATCAGCCGCCCAACGCCTTCCTCGGCCAGACCGGGGTCAAAATTGAGCGCGACACCGACATCGGCTTCGCAAGCCCCGATTATGCACTCCTGCAAGGCTTTACCGCAGCATACTCCTACAATAGCCCCGTTCTCGCAGAGGGAACCTACTATTACAGAATAACCTACTGCAACGGCGATACTATACCTACAGCCAGCGCGCCTGCAGTCAGGACAATTACTCTCGATTCCACAAACAACCCGCCTACCGCAGCCATAACTTCCCCCACAGGCGGCACAGAGTACGGCAATGTTGATGTCGCTTACATCCTCGCCGACGCCCAGGAGAGTACCTGCTCAATCGCCGTTCAGTGGAAGCGCGCCACTGAGACAACATGGCATCCTTGCAGCGAGGGGCCCGGCAGTGATGGTATAACCGGCCTGACCACGGATGCGACCGGCATATCTTACACATTCGTCTGGGCGACAATTGACGATGGCCTTGGCGAAACCGCGCTCGAAACCGTCCAGGTCCGAATCACGCCGAATGATGGGAGCCTCGATGGCACCTCAGCAGTATCCAATCAGTTTGATGTGGATAATATCACCAACACGCCGCCAGCGGTACTGATAACTTCAGTAGTTGGCACACAAGGCGATATTGATATTGCTTATACACTTACAGACGCCGAAGATAACGCCTGTTCCATATACGTGCAGTGGAAACCCACCAGCGGCGATTTATGGCAGGAATGCTCCCAAGGGAGCGGCGGCGACCCGGTAACCGGCCTGACTGCAGACGCAACCGGTATCTCCCATACCTTTGTCTGGGATTCGTTTACCGACGGCGCAGGAATGCCATTGGCGGAAACAGTGCAAATCAGGATAATGCCCAATGATGGCACAGTCAATGGCGATACTGTGGCCTCAAGCCCGTTCACTGTTGATAATACATCCATGAACTCCCCGCCTGTGGTGAGTGTAACAACGCCAGCCTCACCTTCAAGCGGCAATATCCCTATCAGCTACGACCTTGCCGATGATGACAGCGACACATGCAGTATTATCGTGGAATACACCACAGACGGCATCACCTGGCTGCCATGCACTGCGGGAGGCGGCGATGGAGTAAGCGGCCTTTCTTCAAGCCCGGCCCCCGGCACCCCCCATACCTTTGTATGGAATTCCGTAAGTGATATACCTGGCATCGAATATAACGTACAGGTTAGAATAACCCCCAGCGACCCCTACCAGGACGGTACTCCAGGCACCACTTCGGCATTCAAGGTGGACAACGGTACTCCACAAGCGCCACCGGTCGTTACTGTCGTGCTCCCGACTGCCGGGATTTACACAGGTGATATTGTTATCAAGTACGACCTCGCGGATGTCAACGGCGACGCCTGCACCGTTACTGTCGAGTACGATGACGGCTTAGGGTGGAAGAACTGTACCCCGGCCAGCGGCTTCACCAACCCGCAGATATCGGTAATTCCTGGTACTGACATAAGGTTCATCTGGGATTCCTCTACAGACCTGCCTGATACAATGATTGAGGTCACTATCCGCGTAACTGCCGACGACGGCAACGCCGCAACTGGCGGAGGCACAGACAGTGCAACCTCCGCCAACTTCGAGGTCAACAACGCTATAGCTATCGCACACGCTGATTTTACAGCCTCACCTACATACGGCGATGCATCGCTTGAGGTACAGTTCACCGACATGTCCGTTGGGACATTCAACTCCTGGGCGTGGGACTTCGACGGCGACAGCGTGGTTGACTCCACAGTTCAAAATCCGACATACACCTACACGCTGCCCGGCCTCTATACTGTGCGCCTCTCGGTCGGCGGCCTTATCGGCAGCTTCACCGAAACCAAGGAGGACTACATAGAGGTAACCGGCGCTCCAACCTCCATTACCGCCGACTTTACCGCCTCAACCACCCTGGGAGCACCACCCTTTAGCGTAGATTTTACAGACACCTCTACCGGCGCCCCGGCCATCGCCTGGTCATGGGACTTCGACGGCGATAGTGTTGAGGATTCCATCCTGCAGAACCCGACCCACATCTACAATACACCCGGCACCTACGATGTGACACTTACAGTTACAGCAGCTACTGATACCGACTCGATAACAAAGCCGGGGCTCATAACAGTAACCGGTGGTGGAATCCTGCCCGGCGGCAGCAGCGGCGGCGGCGGGTGCTCATGCTCTATTAGCAGGAAACCTGCCCCGCTCAACCGGCTCCTGGGCTACTTTGTGCCGGCCATGCTTGTCGCTTGCGCGTGGCTTGCCCTTCGCAGGCGTAACGCGCTATATTAACAAGCACCTTATTACCAACCAGAAAGCCCCCGCCGCAGGGTCGGGGGCTTCTTTTGTTATGCGCGTGGGAGTTTTAGCCCTTCTTCTCCTGTTTGGGAAAGCACCTGTTGCAGAGAATTACAAGCTTTCTTTTCGGCTCGTTGAAAAAGACCATCGTGTCAGCATCCTGGAGCACTTCCCTGCAATGGTCGCAGCGGCGAAGCGCCACGTCGGGGTGGTGCCGGTGCACAGCATTCACAACAGCCTTGCTGCCTGCAAGAACATGGCTGACATCGTCATCGAGGAAAACGCGCATATCATCTATTACCGAGACGTCCTGCGGCCGCATCATAATAACGGTGAGCTTCCCAGGCCCCTCGTAGAGTGGAACTACACTGTAGAGAGATGCAAGCTCGCCGAACGCAAGCTCCGAAACCTTGATAGGTATGCTGATGTCCAATACCGACTCAGGCTGGTGCGCAATCTGGCTCTGCCACGCCTTCCACAGGTCCCGCGGGCTCAGCAGCTTTCTCTCAATAAGTATCTCCCCCAGAAGCCTGCCGGTTCGTTTCTGTTCTTCAAGCGCCCCGGCAATCTCCTCCTCACTTGCCAGCCCGAATTCCTGCAGTATTTTCCCTATCCTGCGCTTCGCCATAACTCTCCTCCAGCGTTGCCAACCAGCGTTCACGACCACCTGCAGAAACAAATATATCACTTAACAGGCACGCGCGCAAGGATGCTCCTCCTGAATAAAAACGTAACAGTCACTTGCCATTAACAAGGTTTTCGGGTAGTTTTGAACCTGTGCAAACAGGTATATTACCGCAACGCTGAAAAGTATTTGGGAGTGACTGCATGGGCGCAGATACAGGCAGCTTTGTTGCAGAGCTTCAAACCACCGGCATCGGGAGCCTCCCGTTTACAGACCCGCAGGAGGCAGCCCGCTTCGTGCTTGAAGCTGAGCTGTCAATCCCCTTCTGGCCCCAGCTTCCACAGCGCGACTTCCGCGAACTAATGATTCCCCAGTACTCCGAGGGCCTGCCATGCCTGTCAATTGACGCGGACAATGCCAATGTCTTCTGCGATACTTCAGACAAGGCCAGGCAGCTCGAAACCTTCTACACAAAGTTCCTGGAAGAAGACCCCGAAACCTTCCCCCTTTCGCAGGAGTACGCGGCAGGTTTCTACGCATTTGAGAATGCATCCGAAAACCGCTCCTGGAAAAATGTCAAAATCCAGACAACCGGGCCTCTTACCTTTACCCAGGGCATATCAGACACGCATAAAAACCCAATTTACAACGACCCCGACCTGCGCGATGCGGCGGTAAAGATGCTTGCACGCAAGACCCGGTGGCAGGCGCGCCGGCTCCGCAAGCTCTCGCAGGGGCCATTGATTGCCTTCCTCGACGAACCCGTCCTCTCCGCCTACGGCTCAAGCAGTTATGTAGGCATCTCCGAAGCGGACGTCCACAACCTCCTGCGCGAGCCCCTGGCATCAATCGCCGCGGAAGGCGCCGTAAGCGCCATCCACGTCTGTGGAAACAGCGACTGGGGTGTCGTGATAAAAAGCGGAATCGAGATTCTGAACTTTGATGCCTATGAGTACGGCTATTCCATTGCGCTCTATGCGGACGATGTACGCGAGCTTCTCAACCGGGGCGGCAATATCGCATGGGGAATCGTGCCGACCTCCGAGGCTGTGCGCGCCGAGACTGCTGACTCGCTTGCAAAGCGCCTGGCCGGCTCCTTCAAGCTGCTCAAAGAAAAGGGCTTCTCCGAATCACTGCTCCAGGAGCGCTGCCTGCTGACGCCCTCCTGCGGGGCAGGCTCGCTCACCATTGACGACACGCGCCGGGTCTTCGACCTGCTGCATGAATTGCACGAAAAGCTTGCCTCATAGAAAGACCGCGAAGAATAAATCACCAGGAAGGTCTTTGAATCCAGAACGGCTTACTTTTTCTTCTTCTCACTTTCGTTCCCCGGCCTGCCTGCACGCCTCTTCCCTTTCGGGCCGCGCTTCTTGCCCTTGGGACCCAGCGGGCCCCGGCACTTCGCACATAAGCCACGGAACTCTATGTGGTATTCTTCAACGTCAAAATCTTTCCTTATCTCCGACGGCACTTGTATATTCGCAAGATAATCCTCCGGCACATCAACTATCAGACCGCATTTCCTGCATACCATGTGCTGATGCACCGAGGTGTCCGGGTCATACCTGACCACATCCTCGTCTATCACAAGCTTGCGTACCTCGCCCAGCTTGTGCAAAGCGTCAAGTGTCGAATACACCGTCGAATAGGAAGTTGAGGGAAATTTTTTGCGTACCTCATGCAAAATCTCGTCTGCAGACGGGTGGTTCTTATTGCCGCGCAGTGTCTCTATTATCTCCAGCCTTTGCGGGGTTACCCTCAGTCCGCTCTCGCCAATTCGTTCCAGAACCTGTTCAATCTCGTCCATACCGGCAAAGCCCTCTGCCAAAAGAAACTAAGAGGCGGGTACGTTACCACACGCTGGCAGCAGTATCAACAAGAACTTGCTCCCCTTCCCTGGATTTATAGGTCCTGACTCTTGCGCCATGCTATCGGAAAACATACAATACGAAACACGACCAAGCTTGTCAAAGGCACGGGTGATTCAAGGGAGACTTCTTCACAGTGATAACAGTGCCAAAAAGAACGCTACCGTTTGATGAACAGGTAGCGGCGCATTACGAGCAGTGGTATGCGACTGCCAAAGGCGCGCACTTTGACAGCATTGAAAAGCAAATGCTTCAGGCTGCGCTTTCTGTGGTCAAGAATGGTTCTCTGCTTGAAGTGGGTTGTGGGACGGGGCACTTCGCCCGCTTCTTCGCGGACTTGGGTTTTGATGTCGCCGGGCTCGATGTATCGGTGCCGATGCTCGCGATAGCGAGAAGTCTTGGCGGAGGAATTGAATATATTGACGCAGATGCGCACAGTCTGCCATTTGCGACCGGGTGCTTCGATGTGGTGGCACTTGTGAGCGCTGCCGAGTTCCTGGAGCAACCCATGAAAGCACTCGAGGAGGCCCTAAGAGTTGCAAAGAAACTGGTGGTGATAGGGTTTCTGAACCGGTATAGCCTGACTGCCATGAGGCGGCGTGCTCGCGGCCTTTTCAAGAAAGGACTGTTTTCAGCAGCGAGGTTCTACACCGTTGGAGAGATGATGCATCTCATCAAGGTAGCCGGCGTGAAATCGGGCACAACGCTCGAGTTCTTGAGACCTCAAGCGAGCTGGCTGAATATCGGCCGGCTCAGGCTTGGTGCATTCGCTGTAGTGTCCGCCCGCTTGCCTGGTGGTGCATAGAGGTCAATGATGTGCGATACCCGTACACGAGGAGAACATGATGTCTGTATGTGCAGTGTGTAATATTGAGCGCTCCAAGCGCGCATGTTCTGTTAAAGACGGTATAGGGCCAAAGGGTTGCCCAACACTAAGCCTTGCCGAGACGCTCTCCCTGGCGCGAGAAGAGTATGCCAGGAAAGACATCAACCATATGTCTGTCCAGGCGAGTGCGCAGGAGGCAGCCTGCTACGCGAACCGGGGCCGGGAACCCGGCTACGTTCTCCAACCCACCAAACCCCGCATCCAGGAAATATGGGAATTCGCGCAACGCATGGGGTACAAGAAGGTAGGACTGGCCTTCTGCGTCGGTCTGCAGAATGAAGCCAAAATCGTCGCATCTATCCTGGATAGTCACGGGCTGGAAGTAGTGTCTGTAATCTGCAAGGTAGGCCGCGTGCCAAAAGCAGATATCGGTGTTCCTGAAGAGGACAGAATCATAATCGGGTCGCAGGAATCCATGTGCAATCCCATAGGCCAGGCCGCGGTAATGAATCATGAAAAAACACAGCTCAACATAATCCTCGGGCTGTGCGTGGGACACGATTCTCTTTTCATAAAGCACGCTGAAGCGCCAGTGACTATCCTCGCGGCAAAGGACCGTGTGACAGGCCACAACCCGCTTGCCGCAATATATACCGCCGGGAGTTACTACAGGAAACTTCGCGAGAGTTAGCAGTCTGACCCAAAAGGAAGCACCGTTTGAGTGACATGCCAGCGGGAATCAAGGACCTCAACGAACTGATTCATCGGTGCGGCAAATGCAGGCTGGCCGAGACACGAAAGAACGCACTTTGCGGTGAGGGTAATCAGAACGCCAGAATGCTGCTTGTTGCTCAAGCGCCGGGTGAAAAGGAAGACGAAGAAGGGAGGATGTTTGTCGGCCCTTCCGGCAAAGTCCTGGACCAACTGTTAAGTGCGGCCTCTGTCAACAGGAAAGACATCTACATGACAAACCTTCTCAAGTGCATGTTGCCGAAATACAGGAAACCAAAGCAAGACGAGATTGAAGCCTGCCGCGGGCACTTGGACAGAGAGATAAAGCTGGTAGACCCGCAGTTTCTGGTGCCGCTGGGCTACTATGCGAGTAGGTACATCTTCGAGAAATACAGTCTTCCTGCGCCTCCAAGAAAAGAATTCCGGGAAATCTACGGCCAGCTCCTGTGGACGGGCGAAAAGAAGCTGTTCCCCTTGCAGCACCCTGCGGCCGTGCTCCAT
>CAYWBA010000023.1:0-16415 GCA_964455955.1 uncultured Planctomycetota bacterium
TTTTAAGAAATCCCTGCTGGATAAGATAGGGCTCATATACTTCTTCGATAGTGTCGTCCTCTTCGCCGACCGCGACGGCGATGGTCTTAAGCCCGACCGGCCCGCCGCCGTGGCTGATAATTATCTTGAGAATGCTGCGGTCCAGCGCGTCAAGCCCTGCCCCGTCAACCCCGAGCATCTGCAGGCCTCGTTGGGCTATGGCGGCGTTTATGGTGCCGTCGCCTTTGACCTGGGCGACGTCGCGGATTCGGCGAAGGAACCGGTTTGCAATCCTCGGCGTGCCGCGCGAGCAGCCTGCGAGTATCTCAACTGCCTCAGGCTCAACAGGGACGTTCAGTATTCTTGCCGAGCGCCCGATAATGGAGCCGATGTCTTCCGGCGGGTAGTAGGAGAGCTTCTCAAGCACCCCGAAGCGCGCCCTGAAGGGAGCGGTGAGCAGCCCCTCGCGCGTTGTGGCGCCGATAAGGGTAAAGCGGGGGAGGTCTATCTTGAGGCTGCGGGCGCTGGGCCCTGCGTCAAGTATTATGTTTATCGTGAAGTCTTCCATGGCGGAGTAGAGATACTCCTCGACTATTCTCGGCAGGCGGTGGATTTCATCTATAAAAATGACATCGCCCTCTTCGAGGTTTGTAAGTATGCCCGCGAGGTCGCCCGGCTTCTCTATCACAGGCCCGCTTGTCGCGGTAAAGTTGCCGCCTGTCTCGCGTGCGATTATTGTTGCGAGCGTTGTCTTGCCAAGGCCGGGCAGTCCTGAGAAAAGTATGTGGTCGAGGGGCTCGCGCCGCTGCTTCGCGGCTGTTACGTAAATCTTGAGGTTCTCGATAGTCTGGTTCTGGCCGACAAACTCATCAAAGCTCCTGGGCCGGAGCGTCGCTTCAAAGCCCTGCTCTTCCTCGCGCACGCCGGGGTCGAAAAATCGTTTATCCACTTTCAAATGCTCTCACAGACTTTGCAGTTTTATAGTAAAATCGCTTCTGATTGTAGCACTTCCACAGCTCGAATACAAACAAGAAACAAAGTGGAGGAAGCCAACCTCCGGGGCGCTGCGTCAGCGGGCGAGCCATCTGCGCTGGCGCTTGATATAGGCGTCAATATGGCGGTAATCGCCGGGGTCGTACTTGCCTTTGGCGCGCTTCGAGGTGAGGATTGCCATCTCTTTTAGGGCAATCTCCCTGCCCATGCGCTTCAGGTCATCAGGCGCTTTCAGTGCTGCAATGTAGGTCTTGAGGAAAACGAGCCGGTCAGCAACATTTGCAAGCGGGACGAGGGAGCTTAAATAACGCGCGAGGTCGCGCACACGCTGGGCGTAGGTTACTGAGGACTTGATTTGTGCGCCGTCGAGGTCTGAAATCACCATCTCAGAGCCGGG
Source organism: uncultured Planctomycetota bacterium (assembly GCA_964455955.1). Lineage (GTDB taxonomy): Bacteria > Planctomycetota > SKW154 > SKW154 > DAOVDS01 > CAYWBA01. The sequence continues at coordinate 1,370 of CAYWBA010000023.1, forward strand.
CGTGACAAGGATGTTGGATGCTTTCAGGTCGCGGTGATACACGCCGGCTGCGTGCATGCGAGCGATGAGGCTGGCCGCGTCCGCCATAATCTTTCGCCGCTCCTCCGGCGGGTTGCCGGCGGGCAGGAGGTCTTTTTCCCAGACCTGGTAAAGGGTGCGGGCATCCAGGTGCTCTGTGACAAGGAAGCTGTGCAGCAGCACCGGCCCTGCGCGCCGGGCGAGCGCGGCAACCGGCTGGACTGTCGGTACGCCGCGCTGGAGCAGTGCTTTATGTCTGAGGAACAGCCGCACGGCGCGTGAGCGCTGGAAGAGGTACTTGAGAACAAACCAGGGCCCGCGCATGTTGAGCCTTTTTACGTGCAGGGTGTGGCTTGCACCGTCAAGGGCGACTGTCAGGATTGCGGCTCGGGTGGTGGGGGAATCCTTGATAATCCCGGCACCGGGGAGGGAGAAAAGCTTGTCCGGCTCGCCGAGTTGCTCCCGCCACGCGGGACTGTTGTACTTTCGCACAAGCAGCCCATGCAGGCGGCCGATAGAGACTCTGTCAACCTCCATAGTGGCCAACTCAATCCTTTCCCTGTCCCACCAGTTCCTTGAGTCTCGCCAGCACCTTGCCGAGCTGATGCTCCCAGGTGAATTGTTCGTACACGAGCTTCTGCCCTTCAACAGCTATTCTGCGGCGCTCATCGGGATGCTTGAGCCAGTAGCGAATGACAGAGATGCAGTCCGAATAATCATACTTCCACGGCAGGAGTTTGTTTCGTTTCAGCTTGAACCAGGCGAGGTGCCTGCCGTTTTCAAACCAGTTTTGAAGGCCCGGCACGTAGGATGTGATGTGAAATCCCCGCGAGGCGAGGGTCAGGGCGGTTCGGAGCGAGAAGTAGTCGGGGATGCGGTGATTGTCGTTGAGGCCGAGCACAACATCGGCGTTGTAGCACGCGCGCGCGAAATCGTCTTCGCCGATAAACTCGCTTGCGACCGGCATGTCTTTTGGCCAGCGCGTGCCCCAGATTTTAAGGTCAAGGCCGGCCTTCATGACTGCTCGCAGGAGCGGCTCGCGGCCCGCCTTGTTCGTGCCCATAAACGCAACCTGGCACTTGTACCCGGGTACATCCTCTTCAATGTGCTTGTGCAGAGATGGCTCAACGCCCTCCCACATGTGGTGTACGTTGTGGAAACCGAGCCGGCGGTACTTATCAACAAGCCCGCCGGCGGTCACCCAGAAAGAGCCGCACTCGGGGCCGAGCTTTTTGAGCCAGCCGTGAATGGGCGAGTCCATGTAGTGGAGCGCGACGTGCGTCTTCCTGGCAACCTCGCGCACGACCGCGGGTGAGACGCGCTCGCCCTTGACAAGAAAAAGCACATCCGGCACGGAAGACTCGACAAGCGCAATGAGCTTTTGGCGCATGGCATCAGGGCCTTCTTCCTTTGTGACTGCGCGATAGTCGAACTTGAGCACCTCCTGCCCGAGCTTTTCAAAGGTCTGGCATATGAAATGGACGTTTGAGACAGGGTTTTCAAGCGCGCCTGCTACAAGTATCTTCACGGCAGCACCTCCGCCAGCCTGCCGCGGTAGCGGCGCAGATTCCTGCGTGAAAGCACTTCCAGCCAGTGCATGAGCACTTTTATCCGGGCCGGCCGGTAGCGGAGCGAGTGGGCGTAGCAGCGCGTTGCCTGGTCAAGGCAGCCTGCGCGGGCCAGGTCCTGGCCGACTCGAAGATATATCTCGGAGAAGACTCTGTTTCTAATCCGCCGGCTTATAAGGCTGTGCTTTGTCCCGAGATGGTAAGCTTTAAGGAGGGAGTAGAGCTTCTCGAGCGTGTTGGCTATCGCGTTTTCGCGTGCGAGGTTGGCAGGGTGAATGCGGTACTTTGCGAGAACGCCGCCGGTGAACGCGAACTCGTAGTGAAGCGCAACCCGGAGCCACATATCGTAGTCCTGGACGTACCGCAGCGATGTGTCGAACAGCCCTGCGCGCCCGAACACCTCTCTGCGGCAGATGACTGTCAGTGTCTGGAGGAACCGCTTTTGCCAGAGCTTTTGAAAGACCCGGCCCGAGTAGGGGCGGCGGTATCGCTTTTTTGTAGTGTTGCCGAAGTGAAGGTAATCGCAGTAGTAAAGCCCGGCGGCGGGGTGGGTGTTGATAAACGAAATCTGGTGCTCAAGCTTGCCGGGCAGCCAGAGGTCATCGTGGTCGCAGAAGGCGATAAGCTCGCCGCGTGCCTCTTTGATGCCGGTGTTGCGCGCCGCCGACGGCCCGCCGTTTTCGCGCCACACGTAGCGGATGCGGTCAATGTAGGGATCGAGGGCCTTGCGGGTCTGCGGCCCGGAGCCGTCGTCCACCACGACAAGCTCAAAGTCCTTATATGTCTGCGCAAGTATGGACTCGACAGTCTCCACAAGGAAACGTGGCGCGTTGTAAGTCGGCACTATTACGCTAATTCTGGGCACGGATAACCTCAAGCTTTCTTGAGTATTTTCGAATAGACATCGGCCGTCTGCCCGGCACACTTTTCCCACGTGAACTGCGCAGCCCTCTTGAGCCCGCGGTCGCGCAGCTCTTCCCTCAGGCTGCCGCTGTTGAGCACTTCGCGGAGCGCGCCGGCCGTTTCTTCGACATTTCTCGGGTCTGCGAACCGGCATGCATCGCCAACTATCTCAGGAATCGCCTCCACGTTCGAGCTTACCACGGGGCAGCCGCTTGCCATTGCTTCAAGGTTGGGCATGCCGAATGATGCGTGAAGGTCCATGCAAAGGTAAACATCGGCAGCGTTGTAGTAGAGGGAGGGGTTTACTACGCGGCCCGGCCTTAACACGCGGCCGGCAAGCCCGAGGTGACTGAGCATTTTTGTGAAGAATCTGTCTTTGTCGCCCACGCGCACAAGCTGGAGATTGTCAAACTCCCCGGCAAGCGCCTTGAAGACCGAAAGGAGCCTTTCTATGTTTTTGTTCTTTCGCTCGCTGCCGACGTTGAGAATCACAAGAGCCTCGGGCGGTATGCCCAGCCTCTCGCGCGCCTCGCGGGCGGGACGGGGCTTGAACAGGCCGTGGTTTATTCCGAAATAGACAACTTCTATTTTCGAAGCGGGAATGGCGAGTATTTGCGCAAGGTCAGCGGCGGTGTTCTTCGAGTTTGCAATAACCATGTCCACGAGGTGGACGTGGCGGAGCTTGTGCCCGAAGCGGCGCTTTGTGTTCTCGGTGTAAACATCACGGGCCTTAAGCGGGGCGAGCCCGTGGCAGGTAAACGCTGCCGGCGTTCTGCCGCGCCGCGCCAGCGGGAGGTTGCGCTCGCTCATGTAGTGGTATAGGTCGTAGCGGCCCATTTTCCAGTGGACCTGCCAGTGGCGAAGAGGCTTGATTGTAAAAGGCACCGGGACCGCAGGCTCTCCCCCCCAGTCCGACTGCTCGCAGAGGGACTTTTCTTCCACGAACAGGTGCTCAACATTGTAGTATTTCTGAAGCGCGCGGCACAGCTCGACCGTGATGACGCCCCCGCAGGTACCGGGGGGGCCCGGGTTTATCATTGCCACACGTTCGCTGTTGGCGGGAGTTTCTATTTCGCGCTTCCTCCAGCAAGCCGTATCTCAATAAAGTAGTTTCGAAGGAAAGGAGCCGACTTCAGGCTGAGAAGCCAGAGCGCCTTGTCAAGCATGCTCAGGAGCCCCCTCGGGATTCCCACCCTTCGGTAAAGCAGGGCGGGGCGCACGCGGTCAAACTTCTCCACGGTAAAGTCGCTCTGCGAGCATAATGACAGAAGATTCTCTATCCTCTGAAGGTTGTAGTATCTGCGGTGAGTGGGGTCTCTGTAGGTCCGGAAGATGACGCCCGAGGAGTAGTCCGGAAAGGCATCCTCGCCAGGCACTGAGACAAGCACATTCTGCCGCGCCACGCGCAATGATTCCTTAAGAGCGGCGCAGTCATCCTCCACATGCTCGAGGGCATCCCAGAGCGTGACTGTGTCAAAGCTCTTGTCGGCGAAGGGAATATTAAGCGCGTCCGCGACCAGCGCACGCCCGCCGCTCCGCTTTTGGGCCTGCTCAACCGCGCTCTCGGAGATGTCAACGCCTACAGCCCTGCGGCCGCTGGCGCGGCAGAACTCCAGGTACTTGCCCTCGCCGCAGCCTACCGACAGTATGCTCTGGCCCCCAAGGCGCAGGAGCTTGGACTTCTTGAACTTGCCTGAGCCCCGGGCCTTCACTCTTGACATAAGAAACAGCCTCCGGCTTCTGCAAACAGGTGAACTATAGCAATCTGCGGCTGGCCTGTCAACAGCCCTGAGAGGGCTGCAAAGCTTATCCAGGGTCTTTGGCGCAGCGGAAGCCGAGGAAATCGCCCTTAGTCCCTGGAGGCAGCAGCACGCGGCGGGTGGTCCTTGCAGAGTCCTGCCCCGAATCCTTCTGCGCAGACCCGCCGCGCACAACGCGGTCTTCCCCGGACTTGGTAGCTGTCCACTCGGCGGCGTTGCCCGCCATATCGAACACGCCGTTAGGTGACTTGTCTTTGCGACGCGAGCCTACTTTCTTGAGGTGACCGCTGGCAATATTGGCATTGCTTTTTGAAAACTTGTCCCCCCAGGGATACGTGGTCTTCTTTTCACCATCCCAGGAAGCGGCAATTTCCCATTCCACCTCCGTAGGGAGCCGTTTGCCAGCCCATTTGGCGTAAGCTGCCGCATCCTCCCACGTAACGCCTGTAACAGGGTGGCCCGGCAACAGGCCCTCCGGCCACCCGGCCGGCGCGGGGTGCTTGGTAGCTTCAAGAAATACCGCGTACTGGGCGCAGGTCACTTCATGGCGGTCTATGTAGAAGGTTCTGTAATACATCTTCCGCTCGGGGTTGTTGTCGTAATCATCCTTGGTAATAAAACCGTCGGAGTTCTTGTCCGCCTTATCGAACATGTCAGGGGCTATGACAAACTCCTCCCGGCTAATCTTGCCATCGCCGTTGCTGTCAAACTTCTCTATCACCATCTCGTCCTTGGTAATAAAGCCGTTGGAGTTTTTGTCTATTGCATTGAATATCTGATTAGGTCCGGCAAACTCATTCTTACCAATCCTGCCATCGCGGTTGCTGTCAAACTTCCCTATCACTACCTCAGCCATGTTGTCATTCGAGCCGATGACCGCCACTCCGCCGACAATGTAAACCATGCCGGGTTCCCTGGCGTTCATAACCTTGAGATACTTTGCATTAGCCCTTTTTGAAATCCTTTTGTCAGGGTCTTTGAGCCACCGCAGGCACAACTCGCGGGCTTTGCTGTACTTCTGTTTTCTCGGGAAGAGGGCACGGTCAACTATGCAGGCAGCAGAGTAGGAAGTGCCGGCAGTCGCCGCCCAGTGGGCCTGCCAGGCAATGCTTACAGCGGTGCGGCCGAGCATGAGGGCAATGTGTGTGCGCATATCTTCAGAAAGGAGAAGGAGTTTGCTGCTTTCCTCAAGCTCTTCAAGGAATTTTATCTTATGCTCCGCCGCCGCCTTCAGCTCTGCAAGCTGGGCTTTTTCTTCTTGTGTCAGGCGTTTGTCGTCTTCGTACTTCTTAACTATCGTCAATACGGCCTCAAACGTTTCCTCCTGAAACTTCCCCTCCTTGATGAGGTTCTGCCCCTTCTTATAAGCTGCCACGAAGTTCTCGCGGCGTTTCTTCTCCTCCCGCTCAGCAAGATACTTGCCGCGCTCCTTTCTTATCCTTGCGATTACCGGCATTACCTCGATTCTTATTCGCTGCTGCTTTGACTTTTCGTATTGTTCGATGAGCGCAATCGCCTTGTCAAACTCTTGCTGCTCGAGGAGCGCTTTGGCAGTCTTGATATCTTCCTGGAACTTTTCGAGTTCTTTTTCAAGAGCAGCCTGGTCGCCAAGAAACTTCTTCCTGGCGGCGATTTGGCGGCCAAGCCCTTCTGCCGCAACCCGGTGTTTGGCTATCAGGCTGGTCAGGTACATATCTACCTTTTTCTGCGCATCATCGACTTTGTCATTCGCAAGGAGCTCGGCGGCGATTTTCATATCTCTTTCAAAGTTCTTGCGCTGCTCCTGTGTCCTAACTATATCCGACTCCATCTTCTCCGCAAAATCACGGTATTTCGCCAGGGCCTTCACTCCCTGGAAGCGTTCGCCGTAAGCCTTTACAATCTGCCCAGCCTTCGCCTTGAGTGCCCTGTTGATAGCCTGGGCGTCTTCGATGCGCTCCTCTCCCATGAATTCGCTGATGCGGTTTTGCATCGCTGAGAAATCCTTGTCAGCCTCGGAAAATACCAACCCGCGGTATGAAAGGAGTTTACGGTAACCCTCGCTTGCCGTGTACTCCGAGGGGTAGGTATCAAGAAGTTTCAGGATGTCCACGTACTTCCTCTGTGACAGCAGGAAGCCAGCCTTGCCCTTGAACTCCTCGAATATCTCGGCGGCCTTGTCCTCGACTCTTTCCTGCTGCTTGACGATGTCGCGCTTCGTCATCAGCGCGTATGCCGCAAGCGCGACAGCTCCGATGACGCCGGCCACTAAGAGGATGTACCTGAGCTTGGGCAGCTTGAAACCCGCTTTTTTTGGAGGTTCGAGAGCAACAGTCTTGTACTTTGTCGCCCGCGCCCGGACATCGGGGTCAAGCTCCGGCGGGCCGGAAGCACCTATGCGGGCTATTGCAGGCTCTTCCTCGCCTGTGGCCAGGTAGTTCTTGAGAGACACCATGTCGTTTATCAGCCCGTCAGCCATCTGGTACCGCTGGTCAGGCTCCTTGGCAATCATTTTCCCGACAAGCTTCGCGACGGTGGTGTCTACCTGGTCGCTAATGTCGGTAAGCGGCAAGGGCCTGCCCCTCATGTGAGCATCCCGTATGGCAAAAGCTGTGGGGCCCTTGAACGGAACTGTCCCTGAAAGCATCTCGTAAAGAACTACGCCCAGAGCGTAAATGTCTGTCCTTGCGTCGGGAGGCTGCTTGGCCTCGAACTGTTCAGGCGCCATATAGTGGGGCATTCCCATCATTAGAGATGCCTCCCTCGGGGCGCTCTCGGAATCTATCTCCGCGCTCTTCGGGAGACCGAAGTCAGTCACCAATACTTGCCCCGACTTCCCGATAAGAATGTTCTCCGGCTTTATGTCGCGGTGAAAACAGCCCTCGGCGTGGGCACCGCGAAGCGCACGGGCTACTTCAAGCGCAGCGTCGAGCGCCTCTCCCTGGGGAAGAGTCTTGTCCCTGTCAAGCCTCGCCCTGAGGGATTCGCCCTCGACAAACTCCGAGACCGCATAGATAAACTCCGGCTCCTCGCCGACTGAAATCAGCCTGGCCACGTTGCGGTGGTCTATCTTCGTGGCCGCCTTAAGCGCCTTAAGCAGGCGTTCATGCCGGGGTACGGGCATGCGCACGGAGCTTATTACCCGTGCGACGACGGCGTCACCACTACTTTTCATGGTACACTTGTACACAAGGCCGAACTGGCCCTCTCCCAGCTTGGATACGACCTCAAGACCGGGAATACTTGGACCGGCCTGCACTCCCTCGACCGGCGGCCCTTCTTCCGCTTTCAGGTGCGCCCCGGTGTAGTCCCTGTCCGGGGCACGTTCCATCAGTTCTTCAAAAGCCTGCTGCAGGCTGCCGCGGTGGATTCTTTCAGTAAGCGGCTTTGTCTTTCCTTCCTCCTCAGAAGGTTCCTTGTCCCCGGCTGCAGGCGCTTCCAGCTCCACCTCCACAGGGATCTCGGCTTCGAGTTCATCAGTCTCTTCCTCAGTCTCAGGGAATGACGGCGAAACGCCGATTGACTCGTCGCGCTCCTCCATGTCTTTCCAGCGTTCCCAGTTCGAGGAGAAACTGTTGAGCAGGCGGCCGAGCTCATCGGCAGCTATCCGCCCCTCGTCGGCAAAAGCCTCGAGCATGCGCCCCAAATCCTGGTCGGTTACAAGACCCTCGCTGACCAGAACTTCGGCAAGCGTCTGGTTGTTAGGCGCCCTGAGCCTGTCACACTCAATCAAGGCCTCCCGGTCAAGCGCCTGCTCCCTCATCAGCAGGTCAAACAGGAACTTCCTTGCACCCAATCCGCCCACTGATAATATTACCTTCTTCTCTACATCTTTCTTTATCTCCCTACTCGCCTCTTCCCCTGCTTCTTCCTTTTCCTCAGGAACGCTTACGTTAAAAGAAACTGCGTGGACGCCCTTGACGCGGGAAATTTCCTTTTTCAGTTTCTTTATGTGGTCTTTAGTAATAGCTATGCCAGCCTTGGCTTCGGTTCGCTCCAGGTTGCCGGCTATACGGATATTGCCGTGCGAAGCCGTAATGCGCAGCCCGCCGGTCTTAATGTGGTGCCTGCCGAGAATCTGGCGCACGTTGTTTATAATAAGAGCATTTCCGCCTGCCATTATCTATTCTCCACTCCCAAGCAGCTCATTGCGGAGGCTACAGGATTCCAACCCGTGGCACCTTTCAGTACAACGGTTTTCAAAACCGTTCTCCAAAATCCCGCTTTAATTATAGATGCAATTGTCTGAAATTCAAGGTTTAAGCTCCCTTCTCAAGCTAAATCTCCAGCCGCATTCCCGCGCCGGAAACAAGCCGCGGGTTTTATACCCCCGGAATGAAGCAAGCCGCGGGCTTCAGCCCGCGGGCGTTTACCCGCACCCCACAGTTCCAGGATGTCTGTATTACATATTGCACCAACATGCAATATAGCATGTGTGGCCTGCAGCATGTTATGCGAGGCCGACGGCCCGAATACGAGCAGTGGCGCGGCCTCATCGCCGCCTGCTCCCGGCAGTTCTGGGATACCGATATTGCATTATTGCGCAATAATGCAATATCGAATTTCGGGCCTCGGGGTCTGCGCAGGCTGCGGGACCGCAGAATAATCGGCGGGAAACATACTTGCCCGCCCCGCCTCTAACGTGTATAATTATAGTGGGCATCATGTGCAGTGTAGGAGGATGAAGAAGCCAATAGCCAGAGTAGGATTCCCCCTATTGGCTATTGCCTTCTTCATTGCCTGTTGGCTGTTTTGTGTGGGCACAACTTAAAAACCGGCCGAAAGAAAACGGAGACAGCAACTTGTTACATGATACCGAGTTACGCCAGAAAACCCGTATTGTGTCCCCATATTTCATGGATTTTCTGAGCTTTGCATCCTTTGTTCAGTAGAAAGACAAGAATGGCGATAAGGACCAGAAAGTGGATGCTATATTTTGGCGTGTCCCTGATACTTTTCGGCTCTTTGGGGCTATTGCTGTACCTGGTAGAGCAACACTTGAATGTTATCAGCGATAGTCGCATGAAAGCTCTTTTCAGCGAGCGGCGCTCTGAGTTCATGGCGCTTAGAGACATGATGTTATCAGAAACTAACATCTTCTCTGTTGGCGATGATAATGTTAACCACTTCTACCTCCACCACGGCATGTGGCAACATGATTCTGATTTTTGCACTGAAGAGCAAATGCTCAAGACAACGGGACTTTCCCCTGAACGTTATCGCACTTATCTTGAACTGCTCTCTTCCGTCGGAGCATACCGAGTAGTGGGCAAAGGAATATGGGGACGTTCTGAAGAGCAAGTAGCAATTCATATTTATAGAGAAGGTCTCGGGGTGAGCGGCCAAACAAAGAATATTATTTTCTCCCCAATACCACCACACAATCGGTACGATATGAATGGCCGACTTCGGGTTTCATATTCGAAAATTGAGGATGGATGGTTCATTGAACATACTATGGATTAAACACACCATTCTAAAAAGTTTTTTAGTTCAATTCACGTCTTTTTTAGTCTTTCCGGGTTATCGTAGGTAGTACCAATAATCTTTCGCACTTTTCATCACGGGCATCCCTCGATCTGGTCGAAGTTGTGATTGCAATTTTTAGGAGCGTTGTCCTTTTACAGTCTGAACCCTTTCATGGCCAAGACAATCCTCACCAAATCAGTGCAGAAGCGAATCAACGCCTTGACCTTCTCGCGCCTATGACATAGCTTATCAAGTTTCTCCGACATTGGTGGCACAAGGAGACTGACAAGTAAGGAGTTGCCTACGCCGTCTCTTCAGCGAACCTGACCCTCTTGCTGATTATGGTGTGCAGTTTCTTGTGGCAGCAACGGAGCGGCAAATTTAATGTATTTTTTCCGGATTTCATCTAACGTTTCGGGGTGTGATACGTATAAACAAGTGTGGTTCAGTTGACACCACAGAGTCACAGAGGTGGCGCAGCCACTTCTGTCAAAAGTGCTTGCAGCACCGGAGAAGAAAAACAAGATGAATTCTGGGTTAACAAGCAAAAAATCAGGGAAGGTTTTTCTCTGTGACCTCTGTGACCTCTGCGCCTCTGCGGTAAAATTCATCCTAACTCGGTGCAAGGTAAGATGTTACACGTGCCCACACTTCGCGTTTCGACGCAACCTGTTTATGTAGCAATGGGTTGCGTCCATCTCCAAGTTGCGCTATGCCACGCAAATGCAACCCGACCCCCCGCCGGATCTGTAAACAGACGTCGTAAGTCGTTGCTATATAAGGAACTCTATTTACAGACGGGTTTCGCGGCCGGGCGGCGTACAATGGCAAGCCGGGCTTCGCGGGAGGCAGAATCGGCGGCCGGCAGGCTTCCCTTAAGGGGTTTGGCTTATTCGGATAAATTTCTGAGCCGCGAGGTCATATTTTCTTGGACAAAGCTGCTTTTTCATCGTATATTATATATAATACGGTCGGCAGTTTGACACAGATTGCTCTAATATTCTGTTCCGGGAGGGTAACGTGACGAAACGCTTTGTGGTATTTGCAGTTATTTTGGCTCTGATAGTGGCGATTTCGCCTGCGCTCGGGAAGCCGAACCCGAAGAAGAACAAGCTCTTCAGGAACTGCGCCCCTCTGGCGGAAGACCCCGCCGAGGCGCTGAAGGAGGCGGGAGAACGCGGATGTCCGGTTGCCCTGTGCATCGCAGTCCGCGCATCATGCTGAGGCGGCGCGCAGTATTCAGGACCAGGTGCGTTCTGTAACAGCGGGGTCAAGAAGCTTGCCGGGTATTTTGTCACGATGTTTGCTCATCCTTCCTTCCCCAAAGTCGAGAGCTGGGGCTTGAAGTATAACTCCGGCAGTTATGCAGAAGGAATCAATGTTTACATCTTCCTCGACAGTAACGGCGCTGAGATGACCAGGTACAGCATCAAGAAGAAAGGCGACACTGAGAAAGTCATCCGCGCAATGAGCGCAATACTCAAGGAGAAAGGCAAGGGCGTGCCCCGCAAGAAGTACAAAGATTTGCTTTCGTGGAACCATATGGGCACCGCGCTCTTTGCGATTGGCTGGTACGACGAGGCGTACAAGAACTTTAAGAAGCTGGCCAAACTGAAGGTAACTGCCGAAGTTTCAATAATAGAAGAAGCCAAGAAGAAGCTTGATGAAATCAACTCCAGGGCAGCCGAACTTCTAAAAGAGGCCGGGGGAAAAATAGAGGCAGGTAACAAAGCTGAAGCGCTGGTGGACATTTACATTCTGCACGCATCTTGCAAAGCTCTTAAAATTGCACACCAGATATGGAAGGCTATCTCCAGCCTCGAAGAGGATGAAGGCATTACGGCAGAGAACAAGAAAAAAGCAGCGGCTGAGGCCAAGGCGTGTGAACTGTATTTCAGGGCTGAAGAATACGCCGCTCAGGGCAATGCCAGGAAAGCCAGGGGCGCTTTCGAGCGCGTGGTTCGCTCCTGCAAGGAGACTTCCTACTGCGAAAAAGCGAAGTCCCGGCTTGAAGAGTTAGAGTAGCAAAAATTTTTGAGAATTTCGTAAACATTTACGTATACTCCTCGTATACCATTGATGTCGAGAGGAGGTTTAATAATGAAATACGCTCTGCCAGTATTCGCCGTGATACTTGCGGCTGCTCTTATATGTTCAAGCGCCTTCGGCCAGGCGAAGGGCAAGAACGGCGGGATTTTCGACAGGTGTTGCCCTCTATCTGAAGACCCGGAAAAGGCCCTGCAGGAAGCGAAAGCGCGTGGTTGCGCGGTGCTGCTGGGCCTACCCAAACGCGGGTGAGGCGGCAAATGTTCAGGGCCGGGTGAGCTCTGTGATGACAAAGTAAAAGCTCTTAGCGAGTATTACGTGGTTATGTTTGCCCATTCCTCTTTCCCCAAAATCGAGAGTTGGGCCAAGAAGAATGCTCCCAAAAGAGAGAAGGGCGCCAGCGGCAACATCTACTTCTTCCTGGACACTGAATGCAACGTGTTGTCCCAGTTCAGCAAACCCAAAGGCTGCACCGCCAATGAGCTTGCCGGGTCAATGGTGGCGGTGGTAAAGCACAAGGGGAAAGGGCTCACGCGAAGCAAGTACCTCAAGCTGCTGCCCTCCATGGAAAAGGCGGAAAAGCTGATTGAAGTCGGCTACTACGGAGAGGCATACAAGAAACTGAAAAAAATCGCGAAATACAGGTCCAAGCCCATCCCGCCTCTGGTTGACATGGCGAAGCAAAGCATGGAAGCAGTTGATGAGCGGGTCTCCACGGAGTTCGAGGAAATCAAGGCAAAAATACAGTCCGGTGAGAAGGAGGGAGCGCTTGTCCGGCTTTACTTCCTGAAGGCGGCCGCGAAAGGCATGAAAATAGTAAAGGAAATCTCAAACGAGGTCACAAAGCTTGAGAAAGATAAAGACCTCGCTGATGCTCTCGATAAAGCTTCCCGGGAGAAGAAGGCATACGAGCTTTACCTTAAGGCTGAACTCTCGCTCGCGGACGGGAAAACCAAGAGCGGAAAGAACTACCTGGAGCGTATCGGGCGCTCTTACAAAGACACCTCCGTCGCCGAAAAGGCCAGGGAGCGTCTTGAGGACCTTTGACAGTTCGACCTGAAATCAGAGTTGAAAGCCGTCCTGCTTCCAGCCCGGGACGGCACTTTTTTAGACCGCCCCAAGCCCCTTACCCAAGCGCTCCGAGCTTCTGATTGACCTCTGGCCGGGCTGCTGCTAATATGTAGTTTCCATTTGCCCAGTAACAGGGTGGTGATGTGAAACCCATCAGCTACCGGTTCAAAAAGTGGTTCCTGACAAGGCCCGCACTGCGCTTCGGCCTGGCCGTTGCAGGCGTGCTCCTCGGCAGCTTTGTACCCGGGCTCTTCTGGCCCGGCACAGCTCTCCTCGGAGCAGGTGCCTGCCTCCATCTGTGGGCAAAAGGCTGCCTGCGCCAGAACGAGGTCTTGACTGTCTGCGGCCCTTACCGCCGGGTCAGGCACCCGTTCTATCTCTCCTACCTGATAATAGATGCCGGCCTCTGCCTTATGATTGCCAACTTCTGGGTCTTTATCGCCTATTTCGCCGTCTGGTTTGTCGTCTACTTCTTCCAAACCCGCTTTGAGGAACAAAAGCTCCGCGAGCTCTTCGGGGAAGAGTACATCCAGTACAGCAACCGCGTCCCTGCACTCCTGCCCTACGGCCCGCACGCGCCTTCGAAAGCAGGCCAGTCCTTCTCCTGGTCCAACCCCAATCTCACCCGCCGAAGCGAAATCCCGAGGCTGCTCCGCCTGGCTGATTTCCCGCTCCTTTTCTACCTCGCCTACAGGATTCGCGAAGCAGGCCTGGAGTACTTCAGCGCGGCCGGGCCCTGCGACACCTTCTGGCTTTCCGCGCTCCTTGCAGTCTTCTTCTTCTCCAAGCTCCTCACGCCTGCAATCCGCAGGCACCGCCGCATGCTGCCCGCGTTTATCGAGTCCGGGGCCGCCCTCTTCATCTTGTCCGTAGCCCTGTGCCTCGCAGCCGCACTGGCTGCGCAATCCGCGCCTGCCGGGCGCTGGACCCTCTGGGCAAGTCTGCTTCTTGCCGGGCTGGCTGTCCTGGCGACTATCAGTACCAGCCTTATGCGCGCATACATTCCCCTCATGCTCGGCTGCATCGCTGTAAGCGTTGCCTGGCAGGCCTACTGGGCGGCGCCTGTCGGCACTTTCTATTTCGCCGCCTGCGCGGTAGACCGCGCCCTCTTCCCGAGAAAACATCAGTCCTCCTGACCCGCGGCGCTTCTTCGCATCTGCCAGAGCCTCGCGTACTTGGTAAAAACACTGTAGGACGACAGCATGCACAAAACGAGGCCCGCCCTACCGTCAAGTAACCCGAGGTGCAGGAAATACTGCTTGCAGAACCGTATGACCGGCCTCACGAACAGGTTGAAAAAGCCAGCCCTTTTGCCTTCATCAAAGAGGTCCTGCGCAGCCCAGGTTGTATAGCGGTCGAAGCGTTCAAAGTACTCGCCAAAATCCCGGTACGTATAGTGTAGAAGCATCTCTTCGATTGTCCCCGCCTTGCCCTCGACGACAACGCCGGCGTGCACCCGCTTCTTTTCATACTGGCCTCTTCGCCTGTCAAAGAGCCGCAGGACGTAGTCCCGCTGCCAGCCGCAATGCCTTATCCTCTTGCCGAAGAAGTAGTTCTGCCGCCTCACGTAGTAGCCGCAGTGACGCATCTCCCCGGCGAGAATCGCCTTGAGCCTGTCCTGAAGCCCCGCGCTCAGCCGCTCGTCCGCGTCCACAATAAGAACCCAGTCGTGCTTCGCCTGCGTAAGCGCCCAGTTCTTCTGTGCCGCAGCGTTCTCGTACTCGTGCTCAAGTACCCGCGCCTTGAACTTCCCGGCTATCTCGAGCGTCCTGTCGCCGGAGCCTGCGTCCACAAGCAGAATCTCATCCGCCCATGCCAGGCTCTGGAGGCAATCGCCTATATTGCGCTCCTCATTGAGAGTAGTGACAATCGCTGTTATCGGTTCGCTCATTTTCCCACCTGCCGGAACCCCATTTTAAGCTCTCCGCGAACAAAGTCAAGCAGACAACATCCGCCTGAAACAAATGTGCAAAATTTACAAATTTTACTTCCGGGCGTGTGGTATAGGGAATTTGTAACTCCTTGTCAATAAAGCAGGTTACGACGACGCGATGTCCAAAAACGGGAAAGCCATTTGTAAATTTTTTGGCGTTTTTAGACCGGTTTCGCCAGGATGGCGAATAATTGCCGCAAGTCACTGCCTCGTAAGGCAGTTGCGTCACGCCAATGCGTGTGCGTTTACGTAACATCTTATACCCCAACAACTTCCAGGTCTGCCACAGAGACACAGAG
>CAYWBA010000024.1:0-16254 GCA_964455955.1 uncultured Planctomycetota bacterium
AGGACTGTTGATATTATCCTTGCCGGAGCCGGGCTTGCCGATGGCTTTGAGGAACTTCCCTTCCCTGGAGAACTTGCGGATTGAGTTGAACGCCCTGTCAAGGACATAGGCATTGCCGGCGCTGTCTGAGCAGATTGCGACAGGTGCCTGGAACTGGCTGGGTGTGGGCCCGTAGCCTCCGAACCTTGAGGTAATCCAGCCGTTATGGTCCAGGTGCCAGACTGTGAACTTGTCTGCATCGAGCAGGTAAAGGCCGCCTTCGGGCGTGGCGGTGAATGCTGTAATTCCTGAGAGGTCCTCTCCGCCGAGCTTGCCGAGGAACTTGCCCCCTTCGGAGTACCGCCTCAGCACCTCGCCTTTCTCGCAGACGACGAAAACCTCGCCTGTGCGGCTAACTGCAAGCTGCTCGGGCTCGACCAGGGACGCGAGCGGGTTGGCGGGCTTCTTGAACTGGCGTACGAGCTTGCCTGCGGTTGACATGACGTAGACGGTCCGGCGCTCGTAGTCGAGAATCATCAGGTTATTGGAACGGCGGTTGTAACGGATGCTCATCGGTGAGCCAATTTTGCCGTCAAGGTTGTACTCGGCGAGGAACCGGTTCTGAGAGTCGAACTTCAGTATCTTTCTCCTGGAGTAATCGCTTATGTAGTAATTGTACTGCGCATCCATGGCTATGGCGGTGGGGAGCTTCATTTCTCCAGGCCTGTTGCCACGGCGGCCTATGGAGCAGAGGAAGTTTCCGTTTGCCGTGAATATGTGGACAACGCAGTGGGACTTGTCGAGTACGTAGACGTCACCTGCATCATTTACCTCGACACCCGCTATGCTGCCGAAGTAGCCGTTGCCGCTGCCACGTGCGCCGTAGATAACGTCAGGCTTGCGGCGGAAAATGTCGCCTTCGTACTTGTAGCGGTTGAGGCTGCCGGATTTGCTGTCAACTGCGTATAGGCAGGAGCCGTGGATTGCCACGTGGCAGAATGAAGACTCTTCTCCGTAAAGGGCGGAGACGCGTTCTATGTTGAAGTCGTCCGAGAGGGTGATAATCCTCTTCTCGGCCGGGTCGAGGACAAGCAGGTGGTTTTCCTGGTCGAATTCTATGCAGGCGATTTTGCGGAACCGCGGCGTGGTTTCGCCGAACGAGGCTACCGGCTGGAACTTCTTGCCGCGTGCGCCGGGGCCGAGTGCCTTGATTTTCTTCCGCATAAGTGCCCTGGCACCATTAAGGTCAGTCACTTCAAGTGTTACGGTCGCCTCGGCAGCCTCAGCAGGGCAGAGCCAGCGGACTTCGCCCACAACAGTTTCCCGGGCGCTGAGCTGCCCTGCGTCGCAGGACCAGTGGTAGATGTGGAAGGTGTCGTTAACATCCGAGACTGTGGCTGTGATTACTACTTCTTCCGATGCGTACGCGTGCTCGTGAGAGGCTTTTATTGCTTCTATCACGGGCGGGGCGTTAACCTTGGGCGCAATCTCGGGCTTGACGTTTACGGCAGTGTCTCCGACTGTGACCTGCTCGCCTGCGGCGAGCTTGACAATCTCGCAGGTTGAGGTGCCTGGCGAGAGTTTGGTCACGATGGCCTGCGCGACAATCTTTTCTTCGACAAAGACTTTTTCCTTTGTCATAGGCACAAAGATAACCTTCGCCTCGCGGTAAATGTCGAAGAGCATGCCGGGCTCCACGCCGTCGTGCGCGCCCTTATTCAGGGAGACAGTCTTTTCGTTGACCGAGATGACTTTTGACAGGATGCGCCCGCCGCCCGCGTGCGCGAGGAGGGCCACGGCGAGTATGCAGGTGAGAAAGACACCAGCAGTTCTAAGATTCACTTTCAGGGTATCTCCTTTAATGCGGCTCAGTCGAGATTTTCGATCGCGGCAATATACCACTTGTCAGCGCGCCTGACCAGCGTAATCTTGCGTTTAAGCGAGCCGGAGACCTTGCGTGAGGCCTCGGTAAGCTCTATTTCGTAGCAAAAGACAGTATCCACCGCCGCGGTATCGCGGTCCAGCCTTATTATCAAGTCTTTATGTTCAGCGCTTATCACGCGGACGTTTTCCCGGAAGAACTCTGCCATCTGCCTGGCCACATCTGAGCGAAGCTGTGTCCGCTCGGGGTCTATCATCTCTACAAGCTTGCCTGTCTTGCCTGCCCCGAAGTACTTGTCGAAGGAGGCGATTTTTTCAGTTATTATCTTTTGGGTCAGCGCTTCTAGCGCATTTTTCAGAAGCAGCCTGGCCTTGTCGTTTGCGGGGTCGAGCTTTGAGAGGACGGTCTTGAGCTTGCTGATGGCGGACTCAGGGTTCCCGGCCTTGAGGGCGAAATCGGCCTCGTCAATGAGCGCGCTTATCTTCTGGCACCTCAGGCTCAGTTTGTTAATCCTGGCCTCGATTTCCGCGAGATGCTCTTTCTCTCTGTCGCAGCGGGGTATCAGACTGAGGAGATCTTTGAGCTTTTTGGCCGCGGCCTCGTAGTCAAGGCGGGCCTCGGCCTGGCTTGCGGCGCTCATCAGTTGCCGGGCCGTGACGACGCGGGTAAGGACCGAGTTGGCGGTCTCGTTTGCGCCGTCCAGTGCGACAGCGGCCCTGGCGGAGCTTTCGGCCTGGGCGAGGTTCCCTACAAGCAGGGCTTCCTGCGCTTCGAGTATAAGCTTTCGAAGGCGCTTGGCATCCCTGAGCTTCTCCCGCGCGTCGGCAAGGACTCCGAAGGCTTTACTCGAATCTTCGAAATCTTCCGGCAGCCTGGAAAGCGTCTCAACAACCTTTTCCCACTGGCCGTCCCTGTAGTACTTCATGCCGAGCCGGTAGATTTCCTTCATATTCTGGCTGTGCTTGACGTGCTCCTCGCAAAGAGCAATCAGCTCGCCTATATCCTCGTAGTGTGGGATTTCTACATGCACGCGCCGGAGGTCGGGCAGCGCTTCAGCGTACTTTTTCTGGTTCACAAGCTCTTTCCCGCGCAGGTAGGCGGACTGGAGTTCCGGTGCGAGCCTGAAAGTAATCTTCACCTCGTCGAGCCTGGGTGAGCTGCCGGTGGTTGTGAGTTCGACTGTGAGTTCTTCGGTGCGGTACCCGCGGCGCTCGAAGCTCAGTATATATGTTCCGACCGGGAACATGTTGTCTTCGAACGGAAGAATGCGTGCACTGCGGCGATGCTCACCCAGCGCCCGGAGCAGGACGCTTTGCACATCGTCGGGTACTGCCGCCCGCAAGGCCGAGAGTGTAAGCAGTCCCTCTTCCTCTGCAACAGGTTCGGGGGGGGGCGCGGGCCCGGGTGCGGGCTGCCTGTCAGGCGGCACCTCAGGCGCTCCTGCGCCGGCGTTGTGGTGCACCACATTGATGGTGGAGGCGGGGGAGTCGCTTTTCCAGACGGTCAGGAGCAGCATTAGCAGTACTGCCGCAGCTATTATTCCGCCGGCGATTCCTGCAAGCAGGGTTTTCGAGACGCCTTCAGGTGCGGCCGGTTCGGTAGTGGCTGTTATGGATGTGTCAATTTCGAGGGTTTTGGGGAATGATGCGGAACCGGAGGGGAGCTGCATGGTCGCCGGTATGGTCGAGCCTGTCTCATAGGCGTCGAGGTCTGCAAGAAGAGCCGAGGGGTCAAGATACCGGTCGTCCGGGTTTTTCTCAAGGAGACGCAGGGCAATGGCTTCGAGTATTTCCGGGACCTCCGGGTTTATCTCGCGCGGCGGGGTGGGTTTCTCGTAGATATGCTGGTAAATCAAAGCTGTCGGGGAGTCTGCCTTAAACGGGACTGTGCCGGTAAGGAGCTCGTAGAAGACGATGCCGAGCGAATACATGTCGGAGCGCACGTCGAGCTCTTCACCTTTTCCCTGCTCGGGCGACATGTACGGCGGTGTGCCCATGATAAGGCCTTTTTGGGTGATTGAGGTGCGCACCCTCGCGGCCTTGGCGAGGCCGAAGTCCATAACCTTGATGGCGCCGTCGGACGCGAACATTACGTTTGAGGGCTTTATGTCCCGGTGGACCATGCCATGCCGGTGGGCGCACTCGAGGGCTTTCCCCACGGCGCGCACTATCCGCACAGATTCCTTCGTGTCGAACTTCTCTCCGACTTTGAGCTTGGCGGAGAGGTCCTTGCCATCCACATACTCCATTGCGAAGTAGGGCACGCCCTTTTCAATGCCGAAGGAGTAAACCTGGATGACATTGGGGTGTATGAGGCTGGCGGCGGACTTTGCCTCGCGCTCGAAGCGCGCGCGGAAAGTTTCGTCCTTGGCGAGTTCCTTAGGCAAGACCTTTACAGCTACCTCGCGGTCAAGCGATTCCTGCTTGGCCAGGAAGACCTGGCCCATTCCGCCCTTGCCGATTCGCCTCGCAAGTATGTATTCGCCTAACTTAACTGCCACAGACAGCTCCTGGAAACCGGTCAGTTCTTGCCAGTGGACTTCACTGCAAGGAGTCTGCTTATTTTTCCTTTACAGGGAGACGGAGTACAGGCATCACATGTGTGAAATTCCCGGCATCCCGCGAGTATTTTGTTATATCGCTCGCTGACAGGTCAGAACCGCCTTTGCGGGTAACGACTCTGAACCTGTGCGAGCTGGGCTGGTAAACAAGCTTGTAAGGATACTCCGGGCCGTAATGGACCCTGTCCAGGTCGCGCCACGGGTTTGTCTTTATACGGCCATCCTCAAAGCTTTTCGGCATGTCAACCACGCGCACGACCGGCTCCCATTGCATTTCGGTGGAACTGCACCCTGTCAGTGAGATGACGAGGGCTGCAGCGACCAGCGCAAAAAACACTCTCATGACAGTCCCCCTGCCCATAAGCGGGCATAATATCCTTACAGCTACGAATATTATAACATAATGTTTGCCGGTATGCAATCACCCGCGTGCAAATTTCAGCAAAAGTTGTTGCACTTGCAAGAAGTGCCAATACCAGGATGCCGCAGGCGGCAGTCAAGGCAGGTCATTGCCGCCAAGGCCAGCACCAGCATTGTCCGGACCATGACCTTTTTCATCTGTATCCTCTGCTTTTTCCTGTTGCAGGCTTTTTGCCCTGTGCCGGGAGATTATGTGCAGGGAGATGTGGCGCATCAGGAATGCGACCGGGACTCCGATTATTGCCCCGCCGAGGAGCATTGGCCCGTAAACGTCTATTCCCAGCGACCACAAATTGCCCAGCAACTGAAAGATGCCCTTTGATGATTCGTATGCTTGCGCGACCCGTGCGAATCCCACCGGCTCCATTCCGAGAAGGAACGCACCCAGGTAGTAAGCGGGAAAGTACCAGTAGCTTGGCGGAACGATGATGAAAGGGTTCAGGACAAAGGTCATCGCGACAGCCGCCAGCCTGTTGCCGCGGGCAATCGTCGCCGCCAGGAGAGCGAAGCATACTTGAAGTCCCACAGTAGGGGTCACTGCGATAAACGAACCCACCGCTACACCGCGTGCAATGCGTTCAGGCGAGTCCTCGGTTTCAAGAATCTTTTTTGTGAAACGGCTGTCGAGAAACTTTTTAAGCAGCCCCATAGGTTACTTATTTCCTGCAGATTGCATACACCCTTGTGCCCTTTTCGAAAACCTCGTAGTTTTCAAAGGGGCTTTCAGTTAGCATCGCTTTGAATCGTTCCTCGGAAATCTTGGCGCCTTCGTAGTGGCTGCGCTTTACGCCGCGCAGGTCTTTATACAAGAGGCTCAGGATTTTTACGTAGAGTTTCCAGAACAGGTAGAATGCTTCCTTGTGGAACAATAGCTTCTGGATAAGCTCCTTGAAGACAGCTATCCCGCCCGGCTTCAGTACCCGGTATGTCTCGTTTATCACGCGCTGTTGGTTCGGGACCAGTACAAGCGCCGAGCAGCAGAGCACCCTGTCAAAAGAGTTGTCGCCATAGTGCATTTTTTCAGCATCGCCGGTGTCGAAATGGACATTGGCAAAGTCGAGTTTTTTCGCCTTTTTCCTGGCTATTTTGATAAACTTTTCGCAGATATCGAGCCCGTGGACGGTACAGGAGGGCCAGTTTTCAGCAATGTGCAGGGCGTAAATGCCCGGGCCTGTTCCGATGTCGAGCACTTCCTGTCCGTCGCCAATCTGTATCTGTTTCAGCACGGTGTTTATGCCATCCTTGAACCTGAAGAGATTGTAGAGGCCCGCGAGACGGGTGTAGATTCTTACCGTCTTGGACAGCCGGTCCAGCGATTCGTCATCAGGCGGCCCTGGGCGCAAGCCGGGCTCCGGCAGGGCGTCCAGTTTTTTCTCGTTGTTGAGAGCCATGTGATGTCTTTGAGATGCCACTTGCGGTTTTCCTCTCCCCGTTTCTGTGAAACCATTAATGTTACCACGGTTGAGTTGTTCGTCAAGGTTTTTCTTTGTGACAGGAAGCCCGGAGGCCCGGGTTGGCTGTTGCAATATCTTCTTGCGGTTCGGGGCGAATTGGGCTTGAAGAAGAAGACAACTCAAAGGTATAATACGCGGCACTTTAATTCTTTTTAGCGGAACAGCTTTCTTTAAGCTCTCCGGGGGATGGCGGCATGCCGCAGTGGTCGAAGGTTCGAAACAGGTATCCGGCTCTGAAGGAGTACGTCTACCTCGACACCGCGGCAACCGGCGTTATGTCCACCGGAACATCGCAGGCCGCAGTGCGGGTTTACACCGAACTGGCATTGCACGGCAATGCCATGCTGAAAAGCTGGCTTGACAGGATGAAGAAGGCACGCCGGGCGGTCGCAGCGCTCATCGGCGCCTCTATGGGTGAAATCGCTTTTGTGCCCAATACATCTTTCGGCATGAATGTGGCTGCCCTCATGCTCAGCGGGCAGGGCGAGGTTGTCCTCAACGAGTGTGAGTTTCCCACTTCCACCATGCCCTGGCTGCACCATGGTTACAAAGTGCATTTTGTGAAGCCGAGGGAGAACGTTATCCGTCTTGATGATATAGAAAAGGCCCTCAGCAGATGCAGAAAAGGAATAGTAGTGCATTCCCACGTCCAGTATGCGACAGGCTTCAGGCAGGATATGGCTGCCCTGGGCTCACAAGCGCGCCGGAAGGGCTGCTACTTCGTAGCCAACATAACGCAGAGTGCCGGCGCCTTTCCCGTGAATGTGAAGAAGTGGGGCGTGGACATTGCCTGCTGCACCGGCATAAAATGGCTGTGCGCAGGCGAGGGGGCGGGCTTTCTGTATGTTCGGCGGGAACTTCTTCGGAAGTTCAAGTCGCCGCTTGCGGGATGGTTCAGTGTGAGAAACCCGATGAAGATGGACAACCGCTGCACCGACCTCAAGGATGATGCGGCCCGCTTTGAGCTTGGCGGGCCGGCTTTGCCCAACATCATTGCGCTCGGCAGCGCGGTACAGGAGCTTCGGATGCTGCAGGTGAGGAGCATATCGCAGCGCATTATCGAGCTTGCTGATTATCTGCTTGAGGAGCTCGGCAGAATCGGCGTCATGGTGGTTTCTCCTGCAGAACCCCGGTGGCGTTCCGGGATTGTCCTGACAAAAGTCGCAGGAGCGGGTAAAATCGTTGAGGCGCTGCGGGCGAAAAAAGTGTTGGTATCGAAAAGAGGGGGCGGAATCAGAATATCGTTGCATTTCTACAATAACCGCGGGGATGTTGACAGGCTGGTCTATCACTTGAAAAAGCTCCTTTGACAACAAGCGGAGAGTAGAAAGTAGAGCAGTAGAGTCGAATCCCTGCCCTGCGGCAACTGAAGGTGTACAGGCGTGGACGAGACAAAACAGCAAAGCCCTGAAGAAATAGCCGAAGAGGTTACGAGTCAGGCAACTGATTCCGAGGTTGTTTCTACGCTCGATGACCTGCACCCTACAGACGTTGCCGACGTTCTGGAGGAGCTCGACATCGAGGACCGCAGGCGGGTGTTTCATCTCCTTGATAATGAGGTCGCGGTCAAGGTTCTGGACGAGCTTGAGGACGAGTCCAAGCAGGAACTGGTGGAGGTCCTCGGTGCGCGCAAGCTCAAGAATCTCGTCAGGGGAATGCCGTCCGACGAAGCTGCTGACCTTATTGGCCTCATGCCGCCGGAGCAGTCAGAGCAGCTTCTTGAGTCTGTCGGGGCCCAGCAGGCGCACGAGCTGCGCGAGCTTGTGGAATACGAGCCCGACACCGCCGGCGGCATAATGACCAAGGGCTATATCGCCGTCACCGCCGACTTGTCCGCTCGCGAAGCGCTTGAAAGTATCCGGCAAACACCTGATGCGGAGCTGATTAACTACTTATACGTTGTTGACGAAAACCAGGAGCTAAAGGGCGTGCTCTCGCTCAGGGACGTCCTGACTACCCAGCCGGAGGTGAAGCTCGGCACGATTGCGGCATCTGATGTCGTCTCGGTCGAGACCGGCGCAGACCAGGAGGAAGTTGCGCGGGTGCTCGACAAGTACGACTTTGCCGCGATTCCGGTCGTTGACGCAGATAGGGTGCTGCGGGGCGTGGTTACATACGATGACGCTATTGACGTAATGGAAGAAGAGGCCTCCGAGGATATTTACCGCCTGGCAGGTACTGCCTCGCACAGGCCGACCCGCGAGCGGGCCCCGCGAAGAGTCCTTCTCAGGCTGCCGTGGCTCCTTATCACTCTTGCAGGAGGTATTATTTCAAGCCAGATAATGCTCAGCTTCGGCCAGACGCTGAAAGCCGTCGTCTCGATAGTCTTCTTTGTGCCTGTGGTAAACGCGATGGGCGGCAATGTCGGCCTGCAGTCATCATCAATAGTAGTACGCGGGCTTGCCACCGGCGAGGTCACCGCGGGGCGCCTTATCAGCGTTATTCTCAAAGAAATGCTTGTCGGTGTTATGATAGGAGTAATCTGCGGCGCCGCAATCGGGCTTTTCGCCATGCTCACCCAGGAAGGTTACCAGCTCGGCCTCGCTGTGGGGCTTGCCATGTTCTGCGGCATAACAGTTGCAGCACTCACCGGCACCGCCATACCGCTCCTGTGCGAGAAGCTCGGCATTGACCCGGCCCTTGCGGCAGGGCCGTTTATCTCGACGCTTAACGACATTACCTGCCTGACAATTTACCTTACTACCGCGACCCTGCTTGTTACAACGTTATGATGCGAACGGAGGGTTTTTGTGACTATTCTTCTGACAAACGACGACGGGATAGAATCCGAGGGAGTCCACCTGCTTGCACAGGAGCTTTGCAAAATCGCTCCCGTTCTTGTAGTTGTCCCTGACAGGGAGAGGAGTGGACAGAGCCACTCGCTTACAATCGGCTCGCCTGTCCAATACAAGAAGCGCCATGAGAGCGATGAGCTTTGCATATACGAGGCGAAGGCAACTCCCGCCGACTGCGTGCGGCTCGGCCTCGAAAAGCTGGACCCATCCGCGGGGCTTGTGGTCTCAGGGATAAACGCGGGTGCGAACGTGGGTCTGAATATTCACTACTCAGGAACGGTCGCGGCTGCGCTTGAGGCGGCTTTCGGGGGACGCATGGGGCTTGCAGTCTCAATCGCCTCGCGCGCACCGAAAAACTTCCCCGGTGCAGCCAGCCTCGCAGCCCGGCTTGTCAGGATGATGCTTGAAAGCGACGATAAGCCGGCTGAGCCTTCCCCGCCGCAGGTGCTTAACTTGAACTTTCCAGACTTGCCTCCGGACAGAATTCGTGGTATACTTATAACGAGGGAAGCCACCACGGAGAAGGAAACTGCGCTTGTGGCGAATGACAGCTCCGTGGTGCCGGATGAATTTGAGGCCGATGACATCGTCTTAGATAGCAGGGCGGTTGCCGCGGGGTTTGCATCATTGACGCCGCTGAAAATTGACCTGACGGATTACGGCAGGCTTGAAGCCCTCAAAAGATGGAGCAAGACTTGGGCGCAGATGGAAGAGAAGCAAAAGACTACCTGACCCTTGGTGTCATGTACCAGGAAATAGGCTCCTCGGACGACGCCATTGTGGAGCTTTCCAAAGTGCTGGCCCTTGAGCCGGCCAGTGCGGCCGCGCATCTATATATCGGGATGGCCTACCGGGATAAGGAGTTTTTTGAAGAGGCGCGCAATCACTTCGAAAAGGTTCTCGAGCTGGGGGGAGACAGCTCAGCCGCCTACGCCGGCCTGGCAAGCGTGTTTCTCATGCGCCGGCGTTACGAGGAAGCGCTCGAGTTCGCGCGCAAATCTACCCGGGCGAAGAGCACCTATGTCCCGGGACACCTGATAACAGGCAATATATACCAGTCCATGGGAGACCACGAAATAGCCCTGCTCAAGTACGAAAAAGTGCTTTCCCTCGACCCGCAGAGCCTCCAGGGGCACTACCGCAGCGCTGTCTCGTACCGTAACCTTGAACGCTACGACGACGCGATGTACGAGTTGCGCCGCAGCCTCGAGATAGACCCCGATTTCGTGCTTGCGCACCTTGAGCTTGGCGAGCTTTACGAGCTTCGGAACGAGTCCGCACGCGCGATAGAGCAGTTTGAAAGCGTTCTCGCGCTCTCGGAGGGCAATCCCGAGCTGTGCCGCAAAATCGGACGTGCATATCTCTCCTCCGGGAAAGTGCAGCTTGCGGCAAAGTACTTTGAGCACTTGCTCAAGCTGCATCCTGACGACCGGGGCGCCCGCGAACTCCTCGGGGCGGCATACAGGAACCTCGGGCGGTTTGAGGAATCTGTCAAACTCTACGAGGAGGTTATTGCCAATAACCCCGATTCCGCAAGCGCCTTCCAGGGCCTGGCAGGCACCTACGGTGCGATGGGCGACAGGGAAAAGGAAATGTTCTTCCTGCGCAAGGCGGTAAAGAGCGACCCGCGCTGTGCCGAAGCGCTTCACAGCCTTGGCCGCTCCTACCTTTCACGCAGCCTGTATGACGAGGCGGCTTTTGTCTTCCGCAAGTGCGTCCGCGTAATGCCCGAAGACCCCCGTGGCTACGAGCTTCTCGGCAGGCTCGACCAGAAGCAGGGGAACCTTGATACTGCTATCTACCAGTACCAGAAAGCTGCAAGCCTCGGCTCGCGCAACCCCGAGCTTTACTACAACCTCGGCCAGGCCTACTTGCAGAAGGGCAGGGGCCTCTTCTTGCCGAACTGGCTTTACCGCGACGTGGCAAGGAGAGCTTTTATAGAGGCGATTGAACTCGACCCAGGCTTTCGCAAGGCACCCGACAAGCTCCGCCCATACCTTTACCGCCTCGCGCAGGAACGCATCCTGCACTCGGGCCGCTTTGTGACAAGCGTGACGCAGCGGTTCGGGATAACAAGGCGCTTTTCCCTCTTTACCGACTCGGTCGTCATAATGAGCTTCCTGCTTGGCTTCAGGGCACGCAAAAGCTTCCCGCTTTCAGTAATCAGCCCCGATTACACCCTTTCGCGCCGCCGGCTTTCACCTGTTGCCGCCGTGGGCCTGGTTGCGCTTCTCGCCATGCTCGGGGCGCTCGCCTTTGGCGTGGTGCAGCTTTCTTCGCACCTTGCGGTGGCCGCGATTGCCGTTGCAGCAGTCTCGGTTGTGGAAATCCTCCTGCAGTTCCCGCGCTACGTATTCCACGACCGCTATTCCCACAAGGAGCTTTTCGATTTCCGGCCTGACTCGCCCAGCAAGGAAGAAGCGAAAGCATTCCTCGACCGCTTCCTCCGCCGCCTTTCACTCGACCGGTACTTGCCCAGGTAGTCATTAGAACGTAAGCGACATGCCGGCTGTGAACGTTCTCCCCGGCGCCAGCCGCGTTTCTGTCTCGCGGTACTTCTCGTCAGTAAGGTTGTCTACCCGGACGAAAGCGGCGGTGTTTCTCGAAAGCTTCGCCTTGCATCCAACGCTCAGCACCGCGAAGCTGTGCAGCTTCGTGTCGCGGTAGTTCTCCGGGTCGGTGTACCGGTCCCCGGCAACCTTCAGAACCACGGATGCGGTATGCCCCTCGGGGCTTCGGTAGGCAAGCGCAGCGCTTCCGGCGTGCTCCGGGATGTCTTCCACGTGGTTGTGCTCGATTGACGGGTCGGGCTCATAAGTTGCGTACCTCGCATCTGTATAGGTGTAGCCGAGCGTTGCCTTCAGCCTCTTCGAAAGAAGGGCGCTCACCTCGAGCTCGCCGCCGAAGATACTCACCGCGTTGACGTTCAGCGGATGCAGGGTCGGCGGCGGGCCCATGCTCGCCATCATGTAGTCCCAGAAGTCGGTCCCGCGGCTGCGGTAAACAGATGCATCAACAGACATTTCCCTTCCCGCGAGCCGCAGCTTCTGCCTCACCCCAAACTCGCCCGACCAGAGCGTCTCCGGTTTCAGCTCGCGGTTGCCCTCGAATATCATTCCCATGTACATCACGGGCGGCATGTACATGTCGGAGATTGTCGGCGGCCGGAACGCTTTCCCGCCCGTCACGCGAAACACCGTGGTCTTGACAGGCGCGTATGTTATCCCCGCCCGCGGGGAGAGTTGCGGGTTGAACTTGTTGCCGTTGTCGAACCGCAGCCCGAGCGTGAACTTGAACCTGCCCAGCTCAATCTCATCCTGCACGTAGGCCGAGGACTCGTATGCGTTCTCCTCGACGTGGCCCGTCATCTCGCCGACGTTCGCCCGCTGCAGCTTTGTCTCCACCCCGGTCGTGAGCGTGTTTGTCTTGCTGAGCCTGAAGGTGTGCTGGGCCTGGGCCCCGGCCGTGTACTGGTGGTAGCGGCCGTCAAAGCCGAAGCTCCACCTGAGCTCCCGGTACGTCCCGTTCCGGAACAGCCGCAGCTCCAGCTTCTGGTCTTCCTTGCGCTGCCCCGGATGCAGCGAGAGCGCCAGGTACTGGAAGTCGTTGACCTGGTGCGTTGCGAAGTCCTCCTCGTGGCCTGTCCCGTAGGATGAGCCTGACGAGAATGTCAGCAGCGCGCCGCTCTCGTAGCCGCGGACAACCTTGCCGAAGAACCGCCCGCTCTCCCAGTCGTGCGTTGTCCCCATGGAATCTTCAGGATGGCCATCCGTCTTGTACCAGCTCGCGGTCGTGAGCGCGCCGAGCGTCTTGCCCCCGGTGCTGGCCGTGGCTGTATAGCGGTGGGAATCGTACGTGCCGACTGAGGCACAAAGGCTGCCTTCCTTCTTCTTGCGCGGGTCCTTCGTGATGATGTTTATAACCCCGCCAATCGCCAGCCCGCCGTAAAGCGCGCTTGCAGGCCCTTTGCTTACCTCGATTCGCTCAATCGCCTCGGTCGGCACAAACCTGAAATCGAAGTCGCCGAGATACTCCTCGTTTGCAGGCCGCCCGTCAACAAGCACAAGCACCCGCTGCGCGCCCCACCGCCCCTGAAGCCCGCGGATGTTCAGTGTCACCTTCTTGCCCGGCTCCGAGCTGCCCTGCACATCTATCCCCGGCACGGTCGCAAGCAGCTCGTCAACTGAAAGCGCATTGGAAGCCTCTATATCGCCGGTCCCTATTACAGTTATCGCGCCGGAAAGCGTGCTAAGCTTCCTTTCACCCCTTGTGCCCACGACGACAAGCTCGTCGAGCGACAGGGTCAGGGGCTTCTCCGGCTCCTTCTTTTCTTCCTTCTCCTCCTGCGCCAGGGCGGGCAGGCTAAACAAGACAAGAACTATCAAGACCAGCTTCTTCATGTTGACCCTTTCACAATTGAGCTAATTCCCTCCACCATATATAGCGCTGTATCGGAGCGGTTGGTTTAATAACAAACGAATAAAATAAAATCAAGGTCATTTCTCGTTACCATTGACCGGGCAAAGCTGAACCTTTATACTGTCTGCACACACGCAGCAAGAGTTTTGTGGCTTTTTGGAGAATTCGCAAAATGAGAAGAATCCCAATCTGTCTGTTCGCCTTTATCGCGGCCGTATCGTTCTCCTTTGTGGTTGCTCATGCGCAAGAAGGTGACAGGCAGGACGAAACCAACAGGAACATACACAGAATCGAGCATGCGCTCAAAGAGCTGGAAAAAAAGGAAAAACTCTCACGTGAAGATGGGAAGCTGCGCAGGAATCTGCAAAAGACCCTCGCGCGCCTGAAAGACATAAAAGAGTCTTTCGATAAAATTGAAGCTGAACTCAAAAAACTCAACAAACAGGCGGAGGAACTTCTAAAGGAGCTTGAGGGCGCAAAACTTCCGCAGGTACGTGAGGCGGTCAGGAAGAAGGCTTTTGCCAGGGCGGCCCAACTGCTTAACGCACTCCTCGATGCCGACCCCGGCAACCCGGAGGCGCAGAAACTGTTTGAGAAAATTCTGCCTTCAATCTGCCCCCCTGAGTACCACAACCGTCTGTCCAGGAATGCGCGCAAAAAGGCAGGCATCGGCATGGGCACTGAAAGCGCCATACTCGCCGCGCTGCGCTGGCTCCAATTACACCAGGACAAGGACGGTAAGTGGGACCAGGATGGCTTCACCAAAAACTGCGATACCCGCAGAGGCCCCAAGTGCGACGGCCAGGGCACATCGCAGTTTGATGTCGGCTGCACCGGCCTGGCGCTGCTCGCATTCATGGGTAGCGGTCACACTCACCGCACCGGCCTGTTCAAAAATACTGTAAAGAGCGGCCTTGACTGGCTTATAAGCCAGCAGCAGAAAGACGGTTCCCTCGGACCACGCCTCGCCGAATCGTGGGTTTACAACCACGCAATCGCCGCCTGCGCGCTCTGCGAAGCATACGCCATGACCGGTGACCCGCGCCTCAAAGCCACTGCACTCAAGGCGGTGGACTTCATCCGCGGCGCGCAGAACCCCGGCCTTGCGTGGAAGTACGAAGCTCTCAGCGGCCTCAACGACACCTCCGTTACAGGCTGGATGGTCATGGCGCTGAAGGCGGCCAAAACCTCCGGACTCACAGTTCAGCAGGCGATGTTCGACGGCGCAATCAACTGGCTCGACCGCGTGACCAACCCGCAGGGGAAAACAGGCTACATGCGGCCCGGTGACGACGGCTCAGTCATCCGCGGCTTGAGTGAAAAATTCGCCAAGCAGCCGGCAATGACCGCCATCGGGGTTCTCTGCCGTATTC
The DNA here is from genome assembly GCA_964455955.1 of uncultured Planctomycetota bacterium. Taxonomy (GTDB): domain Bacteria; phylum Planctomycetota; class SKW154; order SKW154; family DAOVDS01; genus CAYWBA01. The sequence continues at coordinate 14,883 of CAYWBA010000024.1, forward strand.
TCTGCGGCCGGAAAAGAACCGACCCGAAGATTATCAGGGGCGTTGACCTGCTTATGAAAAACCTCCCTGACTGGAATAAGCCGCAGAACGACAAGGTTGACTTCTACTACTGGTACTACTCGACCTGCGCTGTCTTCCAGTTCGGAGGCGAAGAATGGAAGAAATGGCAATCCCCCATGAAAAAGGCCCTGCTTGAAACCCAGCGCGTCGGCGGCTGCCCTGACGGCTCCTGGGACCCGGTAAGCAAGTGGGGCATGGTCGGCGGCCGCGTCTACTCAACCGCCATGAACTGCCTCACACTCGAAGTCTACTGCAGATATACGCGGCAAGAGTGACCTCCGTATTAAAACACTCCCAGAAACACCGCCCTGGAAAGTCTTGTTCTCAAAAACACAAGAATTTCTTCCTCTTTCTTATCTCCGTGTCCTCTGTGCCTCTGTGGTGATAATGGTTCCGGGCGAGACATGGGCGCAAAGCCTGTAAATATACCCGCGGGCTGAACCCCGCGGCTTCCAATACCTGTCAATGTTAATCTTCCCGCTGATGTCGGCCGTAAAGCCGTTCCCGGCCAAGGATAGAGGACATCGCAAAACATGTGACAAATTTTGTCATGTCATCGCAACACCAAAAAGATGTGCGAATCCGCAAAATATTTTTCCCGTAACACCCTGCCGGCAAACACCTTGCGCAAAGTGTCAAAAGTTTTGCAAATCCGTGTAGCTAAAAGGGGCATTCTGGCGCGCTGATTATAGAGGGGCGTGATGAAAAAAACGGCCATTTTTGCCACGGAGGCACGGAGACACAGAGAAAGACAAAGAAGAGAATCTTACTTTGGTTAAGAAAGAAAAAGAGAGGATTGGCCACCGAGGCACAGAGACACAGAGAACACAGAGGGAAGCCCCGGGCTTCAGCCCGGGGGTGTTTGGAACGCAGGCCGCGGGCTGGTTTCACCGCGGAGAACACAAAGAAGTTGAAGGTTAAAGGTAAGAAAATAAAGTTTGTTTCCTTATTGTGCCGGAAGCACCATGCTGGCAAGCGTGGTGGAAGAAAGGAGGTTTGAAATGGTGTTGGTGAGTAGGGAAGTACAGCAGAGGCGGCAGAAAGTTACAGCCCTCACTGTGAGGGGCCTTTCGCCCGGCGAGATTGGGGAGATTCTCAACGTCCCCAGGGATACTGTCTACAACGACATCCGGACAATCCGCAGCGGCAGGAACGAGGACCTCGTCGCACATTCGCGCAGGGAAATACTTGCGCAACTGCTGCTTAACGCACGCGAGCGGACGCGCCAGCTCTGGGAGATTATCGAGGGTGCGGACTCGGACTACGTGAAGCTGCTGGCCCTGCGGGAACTGCGAATCCACGACCAGAATGT
>CAYWBA010000025.1:0-15797 GCA_964455955.1 uncultured Planctomycetota bacterium
CGGGGAAAGTCCACGGCAGCGCCTGGAACGCGCCGTGCACATACTGGAGCGTGACCTCGGCGTAAACGCCGCTGCCGAGATAAATCCTGTGTGAGAAATCCTTGCACGATGCGAGAATTACCTTTGAGGCAAGCAGAATCCCCGGGTCGAGGTTGACAGGCCGCTCAACCGGCAGTCTGCCAATAAACTCTTTCTCGAGCGCATTTGCTGCAAGCTTGATATCTGCAAGCGCGTCCTGCTCAACAAGTTTTTCAAACCCGTAAAACTTCCGGAGCAGGTCTCTGCCCATCTGTGGTTCGTAGTAGGAAGTTTTATCGAAAGGCATGGTCTCGCTCTCGCAGTCCACAGGCCCGAACTGTTTTTCAAGAGAGTTCTTTACCTCGGGCAGGAGGTCTGCCGAGCCTGTTATAATGCCTGCAAATAATTTGGCGGGCTCTGGATTTTGGGGTTCCGCCACTGCTACACCTCACCTACGCGAAGGGCCTTAACGGCGCTGACCACGGCAAGGGTCTTTTCGTCAGAACTGGTTCTTCCCCAGGAGCCGTCGCGGTTGCAGGCCCTTGCGAGCCTGCCAAGTGCGAACTCGAACTCTTCAAGCGCTTCGAGCCCTTTTATTTGTCCGAGTGTCTGAAGCGTGAAGTAGAACGGGAATCCGCGCCACGCGCCGGATGCGGTGCGGTAGTTCTTGAGAGTTTTGAGTCCTTCCGCAACACGCATGCGGAACTGGGGGAACATGGATGCAACCTGCCAGAATGCGGTGCTGCACGTGCGGCAGCAGTACATGCCATGGCTGGACTTTCTTACAATTGTCTCAAACGCGCCGAGCATGGCTTTGAGCCGCGGGTCGTCTCTTGCGCCCACGTCGAGAAGCGCTTTGAGCGCAAGCTCTCCGCAGATATGGACAAAAGAGGCTCGTGAGTTCAGTTTCTCTCCTGTCGGCAGGGCAAATGGTTTTGCCATTTCGCTGTCTGTGGGCGAGGCGAATGCGCCGAGGTAGGAGTTATGCAGGCCCTGCTGCCAGAGAATCCATTCAACCGCTTCAGCCACATGTGCATCCGATACGTCGAACCCGAGGCGCGCGAGGAGGTCAAGATGCCGGATAGTTTCCGCAAGCGAGTCTTTCCACGAGCCGGCCTTGTCCTGGCCGGAAATTATTGCATTGTATGCCGCCTGTCTGCCGCCTGCGTCAAAGAGTGCAAGTGCGGCAAGCGCGGCTGGCGTTGTTCGCCCGCGGAAATAGTCAATCGCATCTCTACCTTGCACCATTTTTACCTCCCGGCTGGTTCTATGGGCTTGCATGCTTTCACGCAGATGCCGCAAATCTGCTGGCCGATAAAAGGTATTTTGCTGAACTCCTTGAGTTTTTGGGCACACGCTTCAAGGTCGAAATCAGCCGGGTTCTCCTTGATTGCACCCGCCGGGCAGACTGGGATGCATTCGCGGCAGGAGTTGCAGCGAGACTCAACCGGCGAGTTTGAGATGTCAAGCGGCAGGTCGCAGAGGACCGAGCCGAACCGTATTCTGGCACCGTGGCGCGGCGTCACAAGGAGGTTGTTCCTGCCCCGCCAGCCGAGGCCCGCGGCCGCACCGAGCAGCTTGTGCGAGATATGCCCGCGCGGAACAGGCTTCCACGATATGATTTGCGTGGCCGGCACGGCGAGTGCTCTTACACCCGCCTGTTCGAGCTTAATCGCTGTCTGCGTTGTGAAGCGGTCGAGAATGTAGTTAAGCTGGCGGTAGTGGTGGAAGTAGAGGAGGTTGGGCTTGTCGGTAACACCGTCGAGCGAAGCGGCAGGCAAGGGCAGGCCGAAGACAAGGGCCCGGGTGAAGCTAACGGGAATTTCGGAAAGCAGGTCAGGATGAACTTCCTGAAGCTGCTCGATGTTGCAGATACCAAAGGTGTCAATGCCAATCTTAAGCGCGTCAAGCTTGATTTGATTAACGAGGCTTTCAGACATATCGTCTCAAGAAAGCTTGCAGGTTGACAGCTTTTTTTTGGCTATTTTGTTTTTAGCATCCATGTAGAAGCAATGCGTCTTGAACCCTTCCAGTTCTTTCTCATCAACAAGGGCGTAGGAGAGGATATGGACAGCGTCGCCCGGCTCACCGAGCCTTGCAGCAGGGCCGTTAAGGCAGATTCTGCCTGTGTTTTTCCTGCCTTTGATGACAAAGGTACTGAACCGCGCGCCGTTGTTGAGGTTAAGCACCTCGACCTTTTCATTGGGCAAAAGGCCGGCCTGCTTGATGAGTGAAGGGTCGAGAGTAATCGAGCCCTCGTACCTGAGCTGAGTATCTGTAACAGTCGCGTTGTGAATCTTGGCTCTGAGCATTTCCCTAAGCATGTCAGTCTCCTCACGAGGAATCAAGAATCATGTTGTCTATCAGGCGCGTATCCCCGATAAAAACGGCAAGCACCGCAACAACCCTGCCGTCTATTTTCTCAACAGGCTCCAGGCTCTCCGGGTCCACGATTTCAGCATAGCCAATACGCGCCTGGGGCACTTTTTCTATTATATCACGCATGCGTGACTTTACAAGGGCGGTGTCAGTAAATTTTTCAGACTCGACAGCTTTCTTTGCGTCCGTCAGGGCCTGGTAAAGGCACGTGGCCTCCTTGCGCTGCCGGGGGCTCAGGTATGAGTTTCTGCTTGAGAGGGCAAGCCCTTGACTGTCGCGCACGGTAGGGCAGACCGTAATCTTCAGGTCAAGGTCGAGGTCGCGCACCATTCTTCTTATTACTACAGACTGCTGGTAGTCTTTCTGGCCGAAGTACGCGACATCAGGCTTGCACATGTTGAAGAGCTTGAGCACCACAGTATCGACGCCGCGGAAGTGGCCGGGCCGGCTGGCCCCGCACAGCCTGCCTGCAAGCGAACTGTCAGGGACGACGTATGTGGCGAAGCCTGCGGGATAGACTTCAGAGGCGTCCGGCGCGAAGACCATATCCGCGCCCTCCCGGCCGCAGAGGTCCATATCGGCCTCGAGGTCGCGCGGGTACTTGTCCAAGTCCTCGCCCTGTCCGAACTGGGTGGGGTTTACAAAGATGCTGACCACGACATAGCCACAGTCTTCGCGCGCCGCCCGCACCAGCGAGAGGTGCCCCTCGTGGAAAGCGCCCATTGTCGGCACAAAGCCTATAGTCTTTCCCGCAGCGCGCGCGGCCCCGACTTTCTCTCTCAGCTCTGATTTGCAGGTTACAAGTTCAGGCATTGGGGGTTACATCTTCGAACATACACTCAGCATATTACCAACAGAAGCACCGAAGACCGGGTGCCTGAAGGCGGGCGCGATCTCGGCAAGCGGGGCAAGGACGAATGCACGTTCGTGCATAAGGGGATGCGGTATTGAAAGGCGAGGGCTCTCATACACAAGCTCGCCATATGTGAGGATATCTACGTCAATCGTTCTGGGGCCCCAGCGCTCAGCGCGGATGCGGCCAAGCCTTTTCTCTATGTCCAAGGCAGCATCAAGAAGCTGTTCAGGTTCCAGGGTTGTTTCAATTTCGACTACAGCGTTAAGAAACCTGCCTTGACGGGCGCTTCCCAGAGGCGCGGTGTCGTGAAACGAAGAGATTTTAAGCACCTTTATCCGGGAATACGAATCTAATTCACTAATTGCGCTCCTGAGGTAAAGTTCCCTGTCGCCGATATTTGAGCCAAGTCCCAGAAAGGCTCTTTTTCTGACCGGCCCCGGCAGCTTGTTCTTGTCTGCACGAGTATCAGGCATAGCATCTTACCTCAAGCAATCTTGTCCTTACTGGAAACTATTGTTGAAGGAACTTTCGAGCGGGAATGCTGCACGGCATAAGTAATAGGGCCGAGCGCAACGTATGTGGCGAAGACAAGGGCAAACGCGAGCTGCCTGACAAGCGCAAGCAACACGGCACTGAAAAGCAGGTAGGTGAAATAATCAAACGTCCTCTTTTCGCGGAACATCCTATTGAGCACGTGCACGTAACGTATCCGGCTTGAGACCATAAGGAAGGCAAGCACAATCATAAGAAGCGGCATTGTGGTGCGCACGAGGGTTATGGCGCTTAGAACTGTTTCTTCTCCAAAGACGTAGTAAATTGCGCCGACTACTCCTCCGGTTTGCACCGGCGGCACGAGGTAGCTCTGAAAGATAATAAGGGAAGCCACAAGCCCACCTGCGCCGGGTGTAGGAAGGCCGACAAAATACTGGCGTGCCTCTTCCGAGTGGCCGGTCTCAACGTTGAAGCGAGCGAGCCGCAGCAGCGCAGCCATCGCGTAGGCAAGGCAGAAAATCCACGTCATCTGCGCCCAGAATGTGTCCATGGAAGATTCTGCCAGAAGTCTGGAGTTCCACATTACAACAAGGGCGGCAGGAGCGATGCCAAAGGAGACAGCATCGGCAAGCGAATCGAGCTGGCCGCCGAAGTCGCTCGTGGCATTGGCCATTCTGGCCAGCTTGCCATCAAAGGCGTCAAAAAGCATGGCGAGGATTATCAGCCAGGCGCCTTCCACAAGAAACTGCTCGTTGCCGGAATTCACGTATGACGCCGCCTTTATCGTCGCAGCGAAACCGCACGCTGCATTGGCAATCGTAAACACGCACGGAAACATGGAAAGTTTTTTCACGGCCGTGTCCTCGTTATTATAATAGAAAGCCTCCAGGATTTGGCGCAGCTGCGCCCATGCACTCAGATACTTCACTTATCCTGGCGAGTGCTCTCACGAAACGCACCTATTACTGTCTCGCCCGCCTTGACCTTCTGGCCGAGCTCCACCTGCAGCTCAAAGGCGGCATCAACAGGCACGTAAAGCTCGGTCCGCGAGCCGAACTTTATCATACCGAATTTCTCGCCCGTTTCAACATTATCGCCTTCTTTTAGTCCGCATACTATCCTGCGGGCAATTATGCCGGATATTTGGCGAACAAGCATTTTGCACCTGGAAGTTACGATTCCGATCCCGTTTGACTCGTTGACCACCGAACTCTCAAGGTTGCCCGCGTTAAGGAACTTGCCGGGTTTGTACTTCAGATACTCTACGGTGCCCCGATATGGCGACCGGTTTATGTGGACATTGAGAAGCGAGAGGAAAATCCCGACCTTTCGCGCCTTGCAGCCCAGAAACTTGTTTTCCTCAACCTCGGAAATTTCGGTCACGGTGCCATCAGCCGGGGCAACCACAAGCTCAGTACCCTCAGGCACTGCCCTTTGCGGGTCTCTGAAGAAAAAGAGGGCAAATCCGCAAGTCCCTGCACCCAAGATGCAAAACAGGCAGACCCACCATCTCCCGCTTACGGCAGCCATTGCAAGCGCTACGAGTATGATGCCAATTCCGATGAGATTCAGCAGGATTATCTCGTTTTTTCCGTATCGCGTAAGTTTCATGCTCCAACCCTCACGACCCGGGGCCCGTGCTCCCCTTTTGTATAACCGCGTCGCCCACGGGAACCATTCACTACATTTTGCTTTTCCTGGCTTTACTTGTCAAGTGTTTTCAGAGTCGAAGGGAGGGTACACATTCCCAAAAAGACCTGTGGAGACTCTGCCCGCTCTTGACTTACCTGCAACGAAGTTTTATCATCAGCGATGCGTAACATTGTTCTGAGGGCTGCGTGCCCGGACAGCCAGCTTCAGGGTCGGCTCAGAGCAGGGGTTGACAAAAGGCCGCGACTGACATGAAACTCTCAGAAGTGCTTTCAGAAGACCTTGTGCTAATGAACTTGAAGGGCCGGACAAAGAAGGCTCTCCTGGGCGAAATGGTTCGGTACCTTGTCAGGGCCGGCAGAGCCAAAGAGGAAACTGCCTTGAGGGATGCGGTGTTTCAGCGCGAGGTGCTTCACAGCACTGGTATCGGGCGGGGCATAGCTGTTCCTCACGCCGTCACACGCGAAGTAGAGGGCCTGACATGCGTTATGGGGATATCGCGCAGGGGGATAAAATACGGCGCCATAGATAAGCAGCCCGTGCATTTCGTTTTTCTGTTTATTAACAACAAGACACGTGATGTGCGCTACCTGACTTTACTCGCATGGGTCTGTCGGCTTTTTGAAAGCAGCGCTTTCCGGTCTCAAGTCATGTCTGCGAAAAACGTGCATGAAGTGCTTGAAATGATAAGGGAGGGGGAGGGAAAGTCGAAGAGCGCGACAAGCAAACCGGACGGGCCGCTCTATTCCCGCAAGCTCTCGCCAGAGCCCTAACCCGGGCTAATCTCCACCAGTCGGCGATTCGGAATACCAGAAAAAAGAGCCTGAAAAAACAGCGCCCTTGATCTCGGCTGGAATTGCTTCTATCTGGAAATCAAACGACTTGCTAAAGTACATTGCATCAGCTATGTTCAGCCGGTACTGAAGGGTAGCACCATCTTTCTTAAACATAAGGCCACAATAAGGCAGGTGAAAAGTGCCTCCTTCATAAAAATTGCTCCCGCCGAAGTAGTCATCTATACCAGTCGAGTGCAGAACTGGTTTTTCGGCATCGTCAGCGAAAATCAGGATATCTGAATCAAGATAAGAAAACGTGTTCGGTGCAAAGAGTGAGAGAATGCACCCCACGAAATGGCCGGCCCCTTTAATCGAGAGCAGGCGCAGGTCCTTGTCACGTGTGCCAATTGCTGTTTTCCAGTGGCAGCAGAAGTACCGGTCAGTCGTCTCCTGCGGGCCAAGCGGCGCCGACGAGGCTGAAATATGAACACTTGCCGCACTGGAGCCACGGTTCGAAAGACAGACCGTGGCGGACCTCTTAAACGGCATAGGGTAGTGGATATACCCCTCACCGCCTGAGAATCCCATCGCACTGCCGCGCCAGTCGCTGGCGCCGAATTTCTGCCCGAATATATCGGCAAGGTAAGAACCGAAGCCAACAGTGGTTTTGTTGTCCCAGTATATCTGGAGAAGCACATTCTTCATGTTCGCCACGTTGGCACAGCTAACCCTGAGGCACCTGATTACTCCAGGCCCCACCAGCCGGGCGATAGTGGCATTTTCGCCGGGAAGCAAATGAATATTCTTTTCCACAGAGTGAGGTTGACAGCCTTTGTGGAGGCTATCCCCTGACAGGCGCTCATACTGGGCGGCCAGCTTCTTGGATTGCTGTTTCAGAGCGGTAAGAGAGGCACTCTCAGCTTTTGTGCCAGAATCAAGCAAGGAGTAGTCCACCTGAACAAACTTCGGCGGCCCCACTGTGGCAATCACGACGCGCCGCGAGAACCTGATTGGGATGGTCAGAAGTGAGCCACCACCCGCCGAGCTGCCACTTGCCGCAACAGGATGCCCCAGGAGCCCGCCATCTCCGAACAATTGCTGCGGTGTTACATCAATGGCAGGCTTGCCCGCTCCGTCAAAGTAGAACCGCACGCGCGATATTTTCTCAGTTCTGCCCATCCAGACTCGATGTATGACACCCGGGCCGCGCGCGTCAAAAACCACATACTCGCCCGGCGCCTTCCTGTAAAGATACGAACTTGTGCCTGAGAAACCATCATCATTGCTCCCGCTCCGGTCATGGGTGCCATAACTCGCCCGATGGGTCGCTCCGGCGAACGGAAGCCGCTTTAGCGCAAGCTCAGCTTCGAGCTCGCTCCCCGCGGCCGCGTGTGGCACACTCGGCCTCTGCGCCAACGGGGTTATTACCGCAGAGCCGCCCGCGAGGGGCACAGAAATCTTGTTGTCTTTGCCTTGAACAATTGCAGAGGAGAAATTACCTACAGCATCCGCAGAAGTGTATGTCACTCGCGCTGCAGGCCAGTCAACCTCCAGGTCTACAGAAGCACCTGAAGCGTTGGACCAGGCCACAGCCACGGGATTCGACGACATGGCGAATACAATCGCGAAAGAGTCGGGGGCCGAACTGACATGTTCAGCACCGTAAATGTCGCGCCCGCCAAACACGTGTACCACAAAGCCCGCTGCATGGTAGAGCGGCCTGGGCATGCAGTCTGTATAGAGCATACCGTCAAGCCTTACCTCATGCGGTTGTTCGCAGAGAACAGAATCTTTGAAGGGGTCAAAGAAGAACACTTTCACGCCCGAGGCAGCCAGGAGCGCCACACAGGCTGGAAGTTCAGAGGCTGCCTGCATCGACTGCACAAAATCACGCTCAAGGTGCGCTGTAGTGGTTCTGAGCTCTTGGCTGGGCCGCGAGAGGCTTGTGCACCACAGAGTTATCTTAGAGGTAGAAAGCCTCAGCGACTTGCCCAATTCCGCCAGCTCGACCGCGAGCTTCCCGGGCGGAAGGCTTGAAGACACTGAAATCCCGTCTATGTGCCTGCCTGAACGTTGGTCCTCTGCAAATGCATGCAGCAGTATCTTTTCTATAGCCCCGCCGGGGCCGTACCAGCGCCGGTTGCCCAGGTCCACAGTGCCCAGGAAAAGCGTAATTGATTCGTCCAGCCTCTTGGCAATAGTTGACGCCTCTTTGAAAAGTTCGGCAAACTTGTTGAAGCCAGTAACCGGGTCCACCCCGGGCTTCAGGCTGATTTCAAAAAACTTGGTGGCCACGCCTTCCCCGTAGCGCGAAGTACCCAGAATCCGGCTGAAAGTGGAGGAAAACATACCAACCTCCCCCAGTACATCTTCTGATACAATAACCCTTATTGCCTGCTCAAGCCCGGCTTTCTCGGCAAGGGCGCGATGCAGCAGCAGCCGTTTGCGTTCTCTTTCGTAGTTCTGCTCCCAGGCATCTACGTCGGCACAGTAGATAACGCGGCCGGCGCCAAGGGCAAGGATTTGGCCGTAGTTCACCTTTCCGCAATCACGGTTGAGCGCTACTCCAAACTCTTTGCTTCTAAGCGCCTTCGAATAATCCCGCTTCGGCAGCAAGCTCCTCTCGAAATGATTCCAGTAGGAAACAAACCTGCTGGTTGGGATGTCCGTAAGGATAGCCTGTGTACGAAGCGCCAGCTCTGCTGCAAAAGAATCTGCCTGCACCCCATCGCCGCACTGAACCATGCCTCGAAGCCGCACAAGCGCCCCAAGCCCGAGCTGGCGCACAACCTCCTGCGGGTATCTCTTTTCCTGGACCTTGGCCACGGCGAGCGCCAGGTCACGCAATCCCTTAAGGTCTTCACTCTCCTTGGAAGCGGGTGGGCGGGCAAGGTATCTCAGCAGCGAGCCGAGGGCAGAAAGTATGCCCTCGTCAGACTCCTGCAGGTGGAAAAGCAGGTCGGGGATGTCCCGCGTTGACGCAACAGGACCCAACGCCTGGATGGCACGGAATCTTACCTCGTCATCTTCGCTGCGTATCGCCTCAAAAAGCATGCGCCGCAGGGCAGGGCTGCCGGCAAGGACCGCGTTTTCCTTCAAATACGACAGTGCTGTAACAGACGCCCTGCGGCTCCGGGCATCCCCCACGTAATACCGGCTGATAAGGAACCCAAGCATCTCCTTCGAAGCGTTGGCGTTAAGGTAGTCATAGGCAAGAGCCCAGCAGTTCGAATCAGGCGAAAGCACCATGGAAGGGTCGGTGAAAAGGAAAAAGCATCTCTCGCCCGCATGGTCGGCAATCAGCTCCAAGACCCTGTTGCGCAAATCCTGGTCGCCAGTTTGCTCCCGCCACAAACTCATGTAAACTGGCACCAGCTTCTGCTGGTCCTGCTTCAGCAGGCCTTCTGTGGCCAGGTCACGCAGCTCGGGGTGCTCCAGGAAGGTATCAAAAAAGACGGAAGCAGCGCGCTGGGCATCATTTTCAACAAACCACTGAAGTGACTGCTGCCTAGTCCCGGTCGAACCGAGTTTCATAAAAAGCACGCGTGCCTGGAAAGAAATCCATTCGCGGCTGATAGCGGCGGCTGCGCCAAGGATGATTATCGAGATAAGGACGTACTTAAGGATAGCACGGTGCCTTTTGCCGCCGCGCGGGACTACGAAACTTGTGCGGGTGGTTCTGTACTCGCTCATGGCAGACCTGAGGCCTTCCTGCTGCCGGCGACTACAATCTCCAAGAGAAGCAGTGCCCCCAATCTGCTACCTGCCGTACTTGAGACGCTCGCCGAGAATCTCCGGCAATCCGGCTTCCTCAATCTTCTTGGCCGCAGACTCAACGTCGTACTCGGCTCGCTTTATCCAGACCTTGCTTTTCTCTGTGTCATATATAGCATAGGCAGCCTTGGGATTGTCGTCTCTGGGCTGGCCAACTGAGCCAACATTTATTATCGCCTTGGTGCCGGGCTTGAGTTCTATCTCAGACTCGACCGAATAAGTGACAGCATCGTCAAGGAAAAAGCTTATGGGAACGTGGCTGTGTCCCACGAAGCAAAGCTGCTTATCAAGCACCTGAAGACTGAGGTAAGCATCGAATGTCGTCTGGATATAATCAAAAAGGGCGGGAGCGTAAAGGGTGCCGTGAACTATCGTGAAGCCATTTATCTCTTCTACAAGCTTGAGGTCCTCCAGATACTTCTTGTTTTCCTCAGACAGCCTCTGGCGTGTCCACAAGGTGGCCTCTTTGGCGTAAGCGTTGAAAAACTCGATGTTGGTCTTCTCGATTGTCGCAAAGTCATGGTTGCCGGCAACGCACGCAACCACCAGATCCTTAATCTTATCTACACAGCGGTCCGGCTCGGCTCCATAGCCAACTATATCGCCAACGCATACGTACTGGTCAATGTTTTCCTTCTCAAGTTCCTTTAGAACTGCCTCAAGGGCGTCGTAATTCGCATGAATGTCACTGAGTATCGCGTAACGCACCTGGCGGACTCCGCAAAAGACGATGAAACCTTAAACTATCAGATAGCGCCGTCTTGTCAAGGTGAAAGTCGAAAAAATCCAAAGCCTTTGCAAGAAAAAACCTCCACTCAAGTGCCGTATGGCTGGCTATTGAGAACCCGTCATATTAAGTGGGCGCGTATCACCGCTCTTGGAAGTCCCGCCCGCAGGCAGGCATGTCCGCCGACGCTGAAATCAGCTCCCTGGGCCACAATAGTCGGTTCTCAAAATTGCACGCCAATTACAAGCACAGCAGAGGTTCTCTCTATATGAAGAATACCCTCCGGGGAGGGAAGAATCAAGAGGAAATTCAACTATTTCCTGAGCTCGGCACCGAAGCGCTCCCGAAGTGCCGACGCGATTTTCGCAATAATACCGTCAACCTCTTCACCGGTGAGAGTACGCTCCGACGACTGGAACTCAAGCCGGTACGCAAGCGATTTCTTGCCTGCAGGCAACTGCTCGCCGCGGTAGGTGTCGAAAAGCTCAACACGCTGCAGGTACTCAACGCCTGTGGCGTCAATTTCTTCCCGGACCTGCTGCCAGAGAACTTCTTCATCCAGAACAACAGCCATATCGCGAAGGACTTTCGGGTAGCGCGATATGGGAGCGAAGTAAGCGCGCTCCTTCAGGCAGGAGTACAGGTAATCGAGGTCAACCTCGCAGATTGCGCACGGGCCTTCAAGGTCAAAGTGCTCCGCAAAGTCCGCCGAAAGTTCACCAAGGAACGCAAACTCAACGCCCTCGTGCACTGCCGCAGAAGCCTTCCCTGTCGAAAAAGCGCTGTGGCTGTGGCTCTCAAAAGCAATCCTGCCCAATCCCAAGCTCTCAAGAAGTGCTTCAAGCGCACCCTTGACCTCGAAGTAGCCTTCGGGAGAGAGAAACGCAAGTACATGCACCTCGTCAGGAAGTTTTTGCGACTGCGGAAGATAAACCACTGAAGCCTCAAACATTTTCACTTTGCTTTCGCCGACAGCCTGGTTGGCATGGTAAGCCCGAAGCATGTTGGGAATAAGGCTCCTTCGCAGAAGCGGTTCTGCCGCAGCAACGGGGTTTCTCACGCGAAGCGGCTCTCCCGCCTCAAAGAAGCTCATCTTCCCCACCGCATCATCTCTTACAAAGCTGTCCGAGAGAATCTCAAAATAGCCGAATCCCCGCATGCGCTCTCTTACTTCCGCGAGAAAGAGCTGCCTCGGCTCACGCCGCAGGTCGCTTGCAGAAATCCCTATGACAGGCACGTTCTCAATACCCTCGTGCCGCAGCACCTCTTCTATAAGGTCTGCCTCGCGGGAAATATCCGACCTCCTCGGGGGAATTGACACACTAACCGATTCGCCGTCCCGGGCCGTAACCTCAAGCCCCAGCGACTCGAGAATCTCAACGACGCGCTCGCCCCCCACTCCAAAGCCCAGCAACTTCGGTATTCGCGAGAAGCGCACAGTCGCGCTGCCGTACTCTATCTTCTGGAAGTTGGCGTCAACAGGCTCTGGTGCAACCTCGCCGCCTGCGAGTTCAGCAATAAGCCCGGCCGACCGCAAACCGGCAGTCAGCACCATTTCCGGGTCCACGCCGCGCTCGAAGCGGTACGAGGCGGCGCTCTCAAGAACCAGGCTTCGCGCAGTTCTGCGGACACTTATAGGGTCAAAGTAGGCACTCTCAAGCAATATATTCTTGGTCCTTTCCGTGACCTCGCTGAAAAGCCCCCCCATCACTCCTGCAATTGCAACAGGTTCGCGCGCATCACATATGGCAAGCATATCAGTACTCAGGTGGTAGGTCTTGCCGTTAATCGCGGTAATGGATTCGTTTTCCCGCGCCCGGCGCACAATAATCCTCTTCTCGGCAAGCAGGTCGTAATCAAAAGCATGAAGCGGCTGGCCCATCTCCATTGTCACGTAGTTTGTCACATCCACCACGTTGTTGACAGGTCGCACGCCGATTGTCTCGAGCTTCTCCTTGAGCCAGTCCGGTGACTCGGCGACCTGCACGCCACGCATTACCTGGGCTGTGTAGCGCGGGCAAAGGTCGTCCTCAATAATCTCAACCGAAGTAAACTTTGCGGTCTCCTCGCCGGAAGTCTTTACCGAAAAGTCAGGCATCCGCAGCCGGGTGCCGCAGGCAACTGCAATCTCGCGCGCCACTCCGATTATAGACAGGCAGTCGGGACGGTTTGTAGTCAGCTCCAGTTCAAAACAGTAGTCATCGCCCACAGCGCTGAGGGCTGCGACCTCAAGCCCCAGGAATGTGAGCTTTTGGGCAAGCTCTTCCGGCGTGAGGTCGAACTCGACAAGCTCTTTTAACCAGTTATAGCTTACGTTCAAATCAGCACCTCGGGCGCATTTATCATCCCGTCATTGCGAGCCCTATTACCGTCATTGCGAGCGAAGCGAAGCAATCTCAAAATCATATTGTCTCATACAAGTCTAACCACTGAGGATTCATCCTGTTTATCAAGTCAATCTTCTTTTGCCTTGACCCGCCCTTGATTTGTTTCTCTCTTGTAATCGCAGAAGCAGGATCCTCGAATACTTCATAGTACACCAGCTTCTTGACGCTGTACTTGTTCGTAAATGCGCTGCCAATCCCCTCCCTGTGTTCGTAAGCCCTCTTCTTCAGGTTGTTTGTTACACCTGTATAAAGGACGTTGTTATTCTTGTTAGTCATTATATAAGCGCAATACTGTCTATCAGTCATACTTCCGTCTTGAGATTGCTTCGTCCTCGGCTACCGCCTCGTCCTCGCAATGACTTATTCTTTGCAGCTCCCCGCAGCGCTGAGGGCTGCGACCTCAAGCCCCAGGAATGTGAGCTTTTGGGCAAGCTCTTCCGGCGTGAGGTCGAACTCGACAAGCTCTTTTAACCAGTTATAGCTTACGTTCAACTGAAAACCTTCTTCCGAACTGCCTTAGCTTCTTTCCTTTTCCAGAAGTAGGGTTGTTCGACGAGTGTTTTCTTCGAGGTCAATAAAAAGGATAATTAGTTCTGCACATGCCCAGAGGCATATAGTTACTATGACATAAGTGATGGTCATGTTGAGCCCGAAAAGGATTATGCTTGTCGCCACACCCGGTATGCCTGGCTGTGCAGTAGCCGCCAGGAACTTGATAGTAGATATTATGCCAATTAAGAGTGTTGCTATTGCTAACACTTTAAAAATAGTAGAGAGGATTCTCAATATACCATATTTATATACAACCATTATTGCCATTCCCCCACCTCCTTGAAAAAAGCGTCTAAAACTGCCGCAGGAACCTCGCATCATTGCCGAAAATAAGGCGGATATCGTCAATCCCGTACTTCGCCATCACGATGCGGTCAATCCCGATTCCGAATGCGAGGCCTGTGTATTTCTCAGGGTCAATCTCCACCGCCTCAAGGACGTTCGGGTCCACCATGCCGCAGCCGCCCATCTCAAGCCATCCTTTGCGGCCGCAGGTTGGACAGCCCTCACCGCCGCAGACGAAGCAGGAGAAATCTATCTCCGCGCTCGGCTCTGTAAACGGGAAGTAGCTCGGCCGCAGCCTGACCCGGAGTTCCTCGCCAAGCATCATCCTGCCGAACATGAAAAGCACGCTCTTGAGGTGGCTGAAAGTTATGCCTTCATCAACCCAGAGCCCCTCGACCTGGTGGAATATGTAAAAGTGCGACGCATCCACCGTATCAGGCCTGAAAACCTTGCCCGGTGCGAAGACGCGCACAGGCGGCTTGTGGTTCTCCATGTAGCGAATCTGAACCGTCGAAGTCTGGCTCCGCAGCAGAACATCATCCTCGATATAGAAGTTGTCAGACGGGTCGCGGGCAGGGTGGTGCTCGGGTATGTTCAGAGCTATGAAGTTGTGGAACTCGTCCTCGACCTCAGGCCCTTCAGACCAGTCAAACCCGAGCTGCATCATGCACTCGGCCACCTCCTCAATAGCGCGGCTCACCGGGTGCCGCCGTCCAAGGGCAGGGCGCGCCCCGGGAAGGCTGTAGTCAAAGACCCCGCGGAGTTCCTCGACACTTTCCGACAGCACTTTCTCCCTGGTCTCAATTAGCGTCGCTATCTTATTCTTGGCCTGGTTGGCAAAATAGCCTGCAGCAGCTCTGTCTTCGGGTGGCAGCTTCCCTATGGAGCGCAGAATAGTGGTTATTTGACCCTTCCTGCCCAGGTACTTTATTCTAATGTGCTCAAGTGCTTGCAGGTCCCGGGCCTCTAATATTTCAGCTTCTGCCTCTTTCGCCACTTTTTCGCTACCAGCCGGGTCGTTAATTTCAATGCTCATGGTGTTCTCTATTTCAAACCTTCACCACGCCTTCCGGTGTGGTGCTTCAGGGACTAAACACCCCCGTGCTGAAGCACGGGGCTTGCTGTTGGCTATTGGCCATTGGCTAAACATGCGCCTTGGCGACCTCGACCAGCTCGGCAAAGGCTACCTCGTCGCTTACAGCTATCTCGGCAAGCTGCTTGCGGTCAAGCTCTACGTTGGCCTTACGAAGTCCGTTCATGAAGCGGCTGTACGAGAGGTCATGGTTGCGGGCCGCGGCGTTTATGCGTAGTATCCAGAGCCTGCGGAAATCCCGCTTGCGCACCTTGCGGTCGCGGTACGCGTACCTCTGCGCACGCGTAACAGCTTCTACCGCGGTGCGGTAAGCCTTGGAGCGCCTGCCCCAGTAGCCGCTCGCCTGCTTGAGTATCTTCTTGCGCCTGCGTCTGCTCGCTACTACACCTGTGGAGCGTGCCATCTGTTTCTATCTCCTTAAA
Organism: uncultured Planctomycetota bacterium; assembly: GCA_964455955.1. Lineage (GTDB taxonomy): Bacteria > Planctomycetota > SKW154 > SKW154 > DAOVDS01 > CAYWBA01. The sequence goes on from CAYWBA010000025.1 coordinate 15,412, forward strand.
TTGCTTAACAAGGCATGTTGCTTTTTATCTTTGCAGCATCACCCTTGGCCAGAGAGGTTTTCTGCCTCAGCTTTCGCCTTCTGTTGGCCGGTTTGCTACTCTGCAGGTGACTCTTTCCGGCCTTGTTGTGCATCACTTTACCCTTGGGCGTAACTCTGAAACGCTTCGTGAGCGCCTTTCTCGTCTTCTGCTTTGGCATATCTCTCTTGCTCCCCCCTGTCCTTCTTATGAGCGAGTTTTCTTCTCAAATTGTCTCTTATTTACTGCGCTACTTGTGGTGCTCCTTGGGGATAAGCACTGTTGACACCTTATTTCTGTCAATTGTCGGTGCCCTGTCCACCTTGGCAAGTTCCTCGAGCTGCTCTGCAAAATGTTTCACAACATCC
>CAYWBA010000026.1:0-15761 GCA_964455955.1 uncultured Planctomycetota bacterium
CTGCTGCTCGTAGTACCTGCCGCCGCTGTCTGCAGCAATTCGCCGCAGCAGGGTATCGTTGAGGTCCGGGTTTTCAAATTCCAGATAGCGTCTTCCAACTACAATAGAGGTGGACTTCTGCACCGTCCTGCCTTCCTGGTCGCTCACGGAGGATGTCAGCTCGTACTGCCCGCCCTCTGAAGGTGTAAAGTCTCCTTCGTAGTGGCGCCCATCGCCCTTGGCCCGAATATATATTGTTTCAAACCGTCCCAGAGCCTGGGTTCCCAAGTCGGCATTGTCTTTCGGGGTACTGTACATTTTCCCTGTTGCATTTCGAGCTGTTGTCCCGCCTGCGGGTGCTACCCGTTTCTGCAGGGCTACCTGCACGGGAAGCGTTTCAGGGACAGGTTTTTTTACCAGTTCCGGGTCCACGCGCGCGTTCACAAGCACCTTCTCTCCCGGCGAGTAATTGCGCCTGTCTGTCCACAGGGAAAAAACATCATCCCTGTCCTCGCTCTTTACGCCCGCCAGCCATCTTACAAGCTGACCCCAGAAACGCACATAAGGCGAGTCAAGACCAAGCCCCCGGTGCTTCATGTGCCACTTGTAGGTGGTCTGGGCTCCGACAACTGCCGTCTTGCCCTTACCGTAGCGCTGGACTGCAACCACCGCAAGCGGTTCACCCCCCAGAGCCTGGGTGCCCAGGGCGGCCTTCTCTTTGGGGGTACTGTACATTTTCCCTGTTGCGTTTCGAGCGGTTGTCTCGCCCGCGGGTGCTACCCGCTCAACCGTGGCCTGCGGGTGCACAGCCAGAACAAAAGCCCCGGGCTTCGCCCTGCCTGCCGCATTCGCGCCGTCAAGCTCGCATGCAACATCAGCCGGCCCTTCAAAAAACCTCGCCACCCCCTGCATAACCGGGTGGCGCCTGCCTTCCGGGGTAATCTGCATGACGAACCTGCCGCTGAGGCACCCGCCCGAGCGGCTCCTTAGATGCACAGGCACAAGCTCTCCAACCGCTGTACTGGCGTACCCGCCTTCTCCCAGCGCGCTTTCACCGCCCAGTGCTGCAAAGCCCCCGCCTTCCTCCACAAAGCCTTTTAGCGCCTCAAGCTGCTCTGAAGTGAATGCTTCTGCTGCAATGTCGCCGAGAATCACCACATCCCAGTTTTCGAACGCCCTGGCTGTAGGCGGCAAACCCGCTTTAAGGAGTTGCTCCGCCGAGCTTCTACCCGTCTCGCTGCCTCGCTGGCGGGCGCTGCCCGCTGCAACCCGCCCTTGAATGGTGAAGAGGTTTTTCTGGGTGAGGACTGCGCCGGAAAACTGGATATTCGGGTCCTGCTCAAGTACCAGTTTGAGGTACTTGTACTCCCACCTGGCCCGGTCCACCACAAGCACTCGAAGCTTCGTATCAAGGATATGAAGGGTAAAGCACCGGCGATTGTTCTCCTTGATAACCTCGCCCGGCATCTCAGATGCCGAGATGGTGTACTCGGAAATACCCGGCGAGCCTGCCACAAAGGAAAGAGTCGTGGTTTTGCTGTCCTTCTGACGGAGAGCTAGAACTTCCCCAGTTGCAACTATCTCGCCCTGCGGGCCTGTAAGTGTGAGCGCAACGGGGGTGCCGGGTTTCAGCCCAACGCAATTCACCTCAACCTCAACTTGAACAGTTGTGTCCTTGAACGCCTCCCCCGGCGCATTTACGGCGCCGAACGACACATCAACAAGGCCCGACTCAGAGAGCTTTGAGCCCAGGCCCACGGCAAATATGGGAAAGCCACTTTCCCACGTGCCCCCGTTCTCGGCCGAGTTGTCCGCGCCGTCAGTGATTATGACTGCCCCGCTGCATCGCTGGCGGGCGCTGCCCGCTGCACCTGCACCCGGCCCCAGCGATGCCGCACGCAAGCTCCCCACTACTGCGCTGACCTTGCCGCTCCCGTCAAGCGCCGGGCAGCGCCCGGCCGCAAAGCAGGCAGGGGGCAACTGGGATGCCCCGCCTGAGAAAACAAAGGTCTGAACATCAAAGGCGCCGCTCAGGGCCGCAAGCAGCCCGTCAGGCCCGAACGTTAGGTCGGCTGCAGCCTGCAGCCGCGCTTTGCCGCCGAGCGCGTCCTTAAAAGACATTGACTGCGAATTGTCAACAAGCAGCAGGAGCCTGCTCTTTCGGCCCGCGATAGACTGGTAGGAAAGCACAGGTTTCAGTATGCAGAGGAAGAGAAAGACAACGACAGCCACCCTCAGGCCGAGAAACACCCACGCCGTATGAAGGGGCAGGGATTTAAGGTTGCGGCGATAGGAGAGATAGACGGCAAGCGCAAGGGCGAGCATCGCCACCGCAGCCAGGACCGGGTGCCAGTTGCTTGCGAGCTTGATTCCCATCTTTACCCCTTAGTTTACAGAAATTCTTTCAGTAGCCATAGCAGTCTCTTTTCTTTCGCCAGGGCTTGCGCCCGAAGGCGCGCTGCCGGGTACAAAGCGGTTTGCAAGCCAGCCCTCTGCAAGAAGCGCGAGCAGCGCAAGGTAGAAAAAGTAATCCCAGAGTTTCACGCCTGTTCGCATACTCGATATTGCACTCGCCAGCTCATCTTGCGAACGCAGTTGAAGCGCTTTACCTCCGAGGGCATCCGCAACCTGCGCCTGAGTCAGCCGGGCAAGGTCGCTCTCTCTAACATCAACGTTCACTGCAAAATGCCGCACTTCCCTGCCGGAAGCTGTCACTACCTCAGCGCTATAAATGCCTGGGTCGAGTGTATTGTCGAAACTTGCAGTTAACGCACCGCCTGGTGCTGCAAGCACTTCTGACAAAAGTGGCTGCGCCACTACCTTTGCTTCGGTGACGCCCCCGGCAGGGTCTGTGACGGTGAGAGCAAGTTTCTTCAGCCCTGGCCCGAAGGCGTACTTAACGGTCTCGCCGACGAGGTAGCTGCTGGCATGCTGGCGCCTGCCCGCAATATAGCTGAGCATCTGGTGCACGAGCGGCAGGTAAACCGGCCGGAGCGGCATGTTGGTCCAGTCGCGGTCGCATGTTGCAGCGAAGAACAGCACACAGCCCGCACCGACTTTTCGCTCAAGCAGGGCGGGAGAACCGTTTGAGAAACGCGCAAGCACAGATACGCTTCTATCGCCCCTGTCCTCCTCGCAGACCATGACCCTGCTGAAGTAGGTTGTGGAAAAGCCGTCCTCGCGTATGTCTTTCAACGCGGAAAAGATGCTGTGCTCCCAGTCCAACGGCACGAGGCTGAGAACGTCCAGCCCTTCTTCGTAATCCCGGGGACCTATTAGTGTGCAAGGCAACAGCCTTGAGCTACTTTTGTCCCGAAACATCTTGTTGTAGAGTTCCGGCTTGACCTGGTCACCGCAAAAAATAATCAGCCCGCCGCCCTCACGCACATAGTCAGCCAGAAGATCAGCAGCAGGCCTGTTCAGCCGACCAATGTTGGCGAGCACAACTGCCGAGTAATCGGCGAGGCGTGCCTTCGGCAGTTCCCTTGCGGTAATCACTCTCGGCTCTACTGCCTGCTTTGCGGCCGGGCGCTGCCCGGCGCCGCCGAATCCCTGCCCGCGGGTGCCCGGTGCGATGGCACATACAAGGTAAAACGTTTCATCAAAATCCCAAATATCCGAAGGCGCGCCGTTTACCACAAGGACTCCCGGAGAATCATCGGCGCAAAAAGCGAAGAATCGCTTGTTATCCATCGCGAGGCCGTCTGTCTTCAGGAATACGTGGCCGCGCAGGTTGCCCGCATCGTTTTGCAGGAACGAGACAGCGGCCTCGGAGCCCGGAGGCACCGTAACGGGATACTCGCTTCTTGTTTTACCTTCGAGCACGAGTGCGAGGCGCGCAGTCATGGATTGCGAAGAGTAATTGCGCACCTTCGCGCCGATTTCTATCATCCCCGCCTGGGCTGGGCTGGGGGCCATCTGCACAGATGTAAGCGCCAGGTTGGCGCCGGGCTCCTGGGCGACATCTACAAGAACAAGGCTCCCGCTAAGGTTTTGGAGCATCTCTCCCGCGAGGACAGGGGCCCAGAGCAACTCCTGGTAGTCGCTTATTATGTAGAGTTCCTTATTTATCTCGGTGGAGGACTCAAGTGCACGCGCGGCAATGTCAAGGGCTCCCTCAAGCGAGCCGGCGGATGGCCCGATTTTGAGCTGTTCAACGCGCTTTTGCAATCCTCTCAGGTCACGGCTGAGCAGCGCATCAGATGGTGTATGGCCGCAGACAGCGATTACAGATGCCGAGTTTCCCGGGGCCAGTGTCTTGAGCACTTCAAGCGACTTGTCTTTCGCCCGCTCAAGGCGCGTCACTCCCGACTCCTTGAAGCCCATGGAGTAGGAATTGTCAATTACTATTACCGCCGTGGTGGAAGTTTTTTTAGGCTCCCCACCTTCTCCCGCCGCGCGGGTGCGAAGAATTGGTTTTGAAAGCCCGAAGGCGAAGAGCGCAATTGCAGCAGTCCGAAGCGCAAGCACCACAAGCTCCCTGAGCTTCTTGCGGCCCGCCAGACGAAGGTCAACAAGATGCAGAAACATGAGTGAAGGAAAATCCAGTGCTCGTGCCCGGCGCTTGTGAATAAGGTGAATCACGACAGGTACCGCAGCGGCTGCGATACCGAGGAGGAAAGCCGCGTTGAGCAGTGAAAAGCCGGACATAACAAAAGCCTTCGACCTGACGTTCTTAAAACCTATCCAAGCCTCGACCGTTTGGCCAGATACCTCGCAAGCAATATGTCGAACGGCTTCGAAGTATCAACGGGCACGTAATCAACAAACCCTTCAGCGCATACCCGCTTGTATTCCCTAATGTGTTCCCTTATTCGTTTGAGGTACTCCTCGCGGTAGAATTGGGGCTCTATCATGAGTTTTTCGCCCGTTTCCATGTCGCGGAAAGTGGTGGGCCCGGAAAATGGGAACATCAGTTCCGCAGGGTCAAGCGTATGGAAAATCAGCACCTCGTGACGGTTGTGGCGGAAGTGCTTTATCCCGCGAAGTACCTCGGGCTGCTCCTCGAGGAAGTCGGAGATGATAATCACCAGCCCGCGTTTCTTGATAAACTCCGCCATGGCGTGAAGCGTCGCGGCGATGCCGGTCTTGCTTGAAGGTTCGATCTTTTCAAGGATGATAAGCATGTCCCGGAGATGCGATGCAGAGCACTTGGGTGGAATGTTATGACGGATTGCCTCATCGAATATCACAAGTCCCACAGAATCCTGCTGCCGGACCATAAGGTAGGAAAGCGAGGCCGCCAGATAGCAGGCGTAGGTGAACTTTGAGATGCTGTTTGAGCTGTACGCCATTGAGCGCGAGCAGTCGAGCAATATTGTTGCGCGCAGGTTGGTTTCTTCCTGGTACTGCTTGATAAGGTGCTTGTCGCAGCGGGCGAATGCGCGCCAGTCGAAGTGCTTCAGGTCGTCGCCGGGCGTATATTCACGGTACTCGGCAAACTCGACCGAAAATCCGTGGAACGGGCTCTGGTGAAGGCCGGATATGAAGCCCTCGACCACCGTGCGGGCAATCAGCTTTATGTTGGCAAGCCTTGAGAGCGCCTTGGGGTCGAGGTATTTCCTTCCAGGTCTCATATGCACCTTCCGGGTGCGGTTCAAGAATGAAGGTTAAAGGCGGGTAGCACCCGCCGGCTAAGCAGGGGTGCTTCGCACACTTTATTTCCTTCAACTTTGAACCTTTAACTTTTAACCGCGCGAAGCGCGACTACTTGTACTGCGGCTCCGGGACAGTCTCAAGCAGTCTGTCAATAATGTCGTCGGAATCAACACCTTCCGAGTCCGCGTTGAAGTTTGTAAGCACCCTGTGGCGCAGGACGGGGTGAGCCGCCGCCTTTACGTCATTGACAGAAACGTTGTAGCGGCCGTTGATAACCGCGCGCGCCTTCGCACCGATAACCATATACTGCGCGGCACGCGGGCCTGCGCCCCACGAAACCCATTCCTTGATGAACTCCGGCGCCGATTCCTCCTTCGGACGCGTGGCGCGCGCAAGGTCTGTGGCGTAGCCGACAACGTGGTCGGAAATGGGGACACGCCGCACAATGTGCTGAAGGTTCAGTATGTCCTTGGCGGAAAGGACGGGGTGCAAGTCCGGCTCATAGTCGTAGGTGGTTGACTTTACTATCTGGACCTCCTCCTGGCGCATCGGGTAGCTTATCAGAATCTCGAACATGAAACGGTCGAGCTGCGCCTCGGGAAGCGGGTATGTGCCCTCCTGCTCGATAGGGTTTTGTGTTGCAAGGACGAAAAACGGAAGCGGCAACTGGTATGTGACCCCGCCCGCGGTGACACGGTACTCCTGCATCGCCTCGAGCAGCGCGGCCTGGGTCTTGGGAGGGGTGCGGTTAATCTCGTCTGCAAGAAGTATGTTGGTGAAAATCGGCCCCTTTATGAACTTGAATGAGCGCTCGCGGGTGGACTGGTCTTCCTGAAGCACGTCAGTGCCGCTTATATCGGAAGGCATAAGGTCGGGCGTAAACTGCACGCGCTTGAACTCGAGGTCGAGCACCCTTGCGACAGTTCTCACCATGAGCGTCTTCGCCAGTCCGGGCACGCCGACGACAAGGCAGTGCCCGCGTGAGAAAAGCGCCACAATTACCTGCTCTACAACATCTTCCTGCCCGATAATAACCTTGCGTATCTCGCGCAGCAGGACCTGGCGCGCTTCGCTGAGCCTTTTTACGGCCTGCAAGTCCTCCTCGCTGACCTGCGCCCCCGGGCCGGGAGGCCCGGCAATGTGTATCGCTGTTTCCTGCTGCGGCGCCGAGGCACGCTCGGGGTTGGCAGGAGGCGCTTCCTTTACAGGCTCGGCTACTGCGCTCTCTTCGCCGGTCTCGACGAGCTCAAGCTCTGTCTTGCCGACCCGTATCACATCGTGGGCTTGTAGCGCAAGGACCCCCTCAATCTTGGTGCCGTTGACCTTGGTCCCGTTTCGTGAGCCCCCGTCCTTGACCTTCCATCCGTTACGACCCTTAAGCAGTTCCGCGTGGAGACGCGAAATCTCTTCATCTCCAGAGATGCGCACATCCGCGGACAGGTCGCGGCCGATAGTTACCTTCTCCTGGTGAAGGCGAAACTCGGACCCGGCCAAGTTCCCCGTCCGGACAACAAGCTTTGCCATCTTTTCTCCTCGAGCCTCTTAGTGTGTCTGAGAATAAACTACGATGTTTATGCCGAGCTTCATGGCATCTTGCGGTTCTATGCCTTTGGTGAACGGGTGCTCTTCCTTCTCCCAGCCGTTGCCCAGGGCGAATGGGCAGAACATTACCCTTGTCGAGCCTGCTACATTTATACCGTAAAGCGGAAGCCGGGGCAGGTCTTTGACCGCCTTCTTGGTGAATTCGGTGTAGGCGACAGAAGTGATTTTGTAGCGTGAAGAGTAAACCGGGTGGCCGGCAGGAAGCAGCTTAAGCTCCGCGCCGGGCAGCACCTTCTTCATCTCACGAATAAACGCCGCCGTGAACTGCGCGCGTCCGCAGCACGAGTCAACAAGCAGAAAGCCCCCGCTCTGGAGGTAGTTGCGCAGCTTGGCCGCATGGTTGCCTGTGAGCTTGAACTCATCGTGTCCGGTCAGGAACAGGAAGGGGTATCCGAACAGCTCCGCCTTGTCGAGGTCAACCTCTTTGCGCTTGAACTTTACCTTGACAGAGGAGTTTGAGTCAACCGCGCTGAGCAGGTTTATTGCGGCGGAAGGGTTGGGGTCCCAGTTGCCGCTGTAGATTATCTGGCCGAAGACGAAGTCGCCGTGGTCTTCTTTTTCTTGCTCGTGGTAGACCTTGGTGCGGGCAAGATACCTGCCGAGATTGTGATAAGCGAGGCTGTAGGCAATCATGTTCATGCCCAGCTTGTAGGCATCGGCGATTTCGAAGTCCTTGGCGCCGGGGTCATGGGACCGGTCCCAGCCGTTGCCGATTCCGTACTTGAAAAGGAGGACCGCGGTCCGGCAGCCGATGTCGAGCCCCTCAATGAACGGCTTGCCGTCAGGCCGGTCTGTCACAGTCTTGGTATAGGCGACCTTGTCAATGTGATAGTAGCTGTGGTAGAGCGGGTGGTCTTCAGGCAGCACGTAAATCGGCCTGCCAGGCCACATCGCCTTGATGTAGCGGCGGTACTCGTTGTAGGCGGTCTCGGCGCCGCAGCAGGCCTCCATCCAGATGTACCCGCCAGACTCCGCGTATTTCTTGAGGAACTTAAGGTCGGTCTCAGACAGCTCGATGTTCTGGTGCCCTGTAATGTACAGGATGGGCACCTCGGCCGGGTCGCCGGAGAGTTTGGAAATGCGATTTACCGTACCGTGGTAAGGCTGTCCAAGCTGAGAAGCCACTTTTTTGAGAAGGTTTTTCTCGCAGCCGGCGTTTGTATTCCAGTCCCAGAACGTGTAGGTTTCGCCCTCGTATCTTATCTGCCGGGGCTTTGAACCGTGCCTGACCCGGCAGATAAGGGTGGGCGGTGAAGGCTCGCGCTTCTTCTCTGTTCTGCGCAGCGGCGTCGCAGGCAGGGGAAGGGGCGGGAACGCCTCGCCTCCTTTTCGCCTCTGCGGTTTTGCGCGGGGAGGCCTGAAATCAGCCACTGCGAAGCTTACACCAACTGTCAGCGTCACAACAACTGCAAGAACCTTTTTCAGCATCTCTTTCCCCCCTGCATGCATAACGGTTTTTTGACCAGCCTTATTGTTATAACGAACGGGCGCCGCTCAGGTTTCTCTAATTAACAGACATTTTTCGCAGGTCTGCCATGCTCGGGGCGGCTTCAAATTGCTACAGTCCCAGGGTTTCGCGCAGGAGGTCGGAGAGCTCGAAAAATCCTTTCTTGCCGCTTATCCACTGCGCCGCGCGGAGCGCGCCGGCAGCTAATCCGCGCCGGCTCCGCGTGCGGTGCACACGCTCAACCGAGTCAAACTCGCTGTCAAATACCACCTTGTGAGTGCCCGGCACCCAGCCGCCCCGCGTGGAGCTCACGTGCAGCTCCTCCGGATGGCGTTTCCTGTCGAGGCAATTGTAAAGGGCCTCTTCTTTTCGAGCGATATTATCAAGAAGTATCTGGCCAATCTTCCTGGCCGTCCCGCTTGGCGAGTCCGCCTTGCCGAAATGGTGCGTCTCGTGGCAGTAAACATCGTAGTCCGTTAGTTTGTTGAAAATCTTTGACGCTGAGCGGACTATCTCATAAAAAACGTTGACGCCTACTGAGAAATTGGATGCATGAATGAAACCAATCCCGGTTTCCTCAACTATTGCGCGCACTTTCTTTATCTCGCCATGCCAGCCTGTTGTGCCGACGACGAGATTTACACCGAGCTCTGCGGCCTTCTGTATGTTCGATACCGCTGCCTGCGGCCCGGTGAACTCCACTGCGACCTCAACACCTTCAAGAGCCTCTTCAGTTATTTCTTTGAAACGTGCGCCTTGCTCCCGGGGGTCAATTGTTGACCGCACGCCAATCCCGCGCCGGGGCGCCAGATGCTCGATTTCCTTGCCCATGCGGCCATAACCGATTATAGCTATCTCCATTGTGCCCTCCACGCAAAACCAGCCCGCATAATAATCGCTGAAACCTCAGCGTGCAACCCTTTACCCGGCGCGCAACTCACAACAGAATCTTTGCCACAACACGGTTCTCCCAATTTTCAACATATTTGCACTTGACACATCCCACAATCTGTGGTATGTGTTTACCCGCGAACTACAAGAATTCGTGTAGAACCGCAAGTCGGCGTTCAAGCGGCAGTCATGTTAGTCAGCGCAAAGGAGGTTGGGTATGAGGCGCAGTTTTCGGTTGCCCGGTTTTGCAAATCTTTCAAATAGCAGGTTGGCGCTTTTAATAGTCCTGACCTGCGCGTTGTGCGTGTGTGTTGCGACAACGGGTTGCAATAAGAAAGGGAAAACAATCCTGCCCATATCACAGGACACTGCGAATTTCGATGCTGACGAGGATGCGTGGGTCTATGAGTACGAGTCAACTACAAACTACGGCTCGGCTACCGAACTCTATGCCGGCTATTTCAACGATGACGAGGAGCACATATTTCTGAAGTTTGACACCTCCTCGATACCCATCACCGCCACCGTGGTCGTGGCCGAGCTCTGGATTTACATCTCAGATACACTGAACTACACAGGCGTAGACTTCACGTTCTCCCTTGAGACCACCAGTTTGGTGGCGGCATGGACTGAGGGTGCGATAACCTGGGATAACGCGCCTGCTACCACAACCGTCACATCGTTTGCCGGACCGATAGACAACTACACAGGCTGGCTCAAGATAAGGATAACTAACCTGGTGCAGGACTGGGTTGACGGCACGCTTACCAATAACGGTATAGCTATCAAACCCTCATGGGGCACGCCCTCGGATGACGAAATAGTTGTCTGTTCACGGGAAACAGCTTTTGGCTGTTCCCCTAAGCTGGTCGTTTTCTACAACCCGTAACGTGAAAATCTCCGATTTTCAAGTAAGTAGAGCAGTAGATAGTTGTGAGGAGAAATTCAGCGCTCTATTGTTCTACTGTCTACTTTCCCGGCCAGGGGCGCAAGTGTTTTGTCCCGACAGGAACTTTTCCCTCTCAAAATATTTTCTTACTTGCGCTTGCCGCTCAGTCCCGGTGTGGTATAATTTTTTGTGAATAACAACTCGACTCAGGCGTTACTTATTTTATAGACTTGAAAGGAGGTCAGGTATGAGGTTAGGTTGCTTTACCCGCTTTTCCTGGACAGGGCGAGTGCTTCTGATAATCCTCGCCTGCGCGCTGTGTGTCTCTCTTGCGACAGTCGGCTGCAAGAAGAGAAGGGACCCTTTCTACTTCCTGCCGTGGGATGAAACGGCAGAGATTGTGGCTGACGCAGACACGTGGACTTGGATATGGGCTCCGGATACAAACTACGGCTCGGACACGGAACTATGTGCCGGCTATTTCGAGGATGACGAGGAGCATATATATCTGCACTTCGACACATCCTCAATACCCGCCACCGCGACCGTGTATTCAGCGGAGATATGGATTTACATCGACTATACGTACAACTACACCGGCGTCAGTTTCCTGTTTTCGCTCGAGACCCCCGATGCGGCGTGGGTGGAGAATGTGATAACCTGGAACAACGCGCCCACAAGCACTCCCGTTGTGGACTTTACCGGGCCGCGGAACTGGTTTACGGGCTGGTTTAGGATAAAAGGCACTGAAATAGACAACCTGGTGCAGGGTTGGATTGATGGCGGTATCAACAACTACGGTGTAGCTATCAAACCGTCATGGCTCGCGCCTTCCGACGATGAAATATATGTGGATTCATTTGAAACAATCGGAGGCAGGCCCCCCCAATTGGTAGTCAAGTATAACGAGTAGCCTTGCAGCGGTGCACGCCAGGTGCACCACCTGGTAAGACACGACCCGGGGGCGCTGGATACCCTTATCCAACGCCCCTTTTACGCCTAAAAAAGTTTGCCCTGTCTCTTGCCGGGCATGTGGACATCCGAAACTCCGAACCAGGGCGCTCTCTTGCCTACAACAAGCTTGCCGTAGGAGCCGTCAAAGCCGAGCGGCTCAAATGTGAAGTTGTCATTTTTTATCTCGATAATAGTATCTGTTATCTCTCCCGGCACAGCTCCTGAGAGCACCTCCCGCACGGTGTGCGGCTCGACTTTCCAGATTTCTATCTCGGTGCCGAATGCGGCGACGATTCTCTCATACAGTTCCATTACCCGCTTGGAGTTCGGGCTGGCAATGCCCAGGCTGTATGCGACAACTTCAGACAGCGGGACCATGTGGATAAATCTGCGCCCTGACTCTTTTCTCAGCTTGCGGTTCCCTCCCTGGGCGCGTGAAACCTGTATCGCACGCTCAAGCACGCCAACCGTGAGCATCTTTCCGCAGACAGGGCATATCCCGTCGGGCGGGGTTTTGTCAGGCGAGAACACGCAATATCCCTCGCCGTGCCCCTGCTTACCCGCGCGGTGCCCGCTTAAGAAATACTTGCCCTCGCCCGGGTTGAACTCCGCCGTCCAGGCGACTTTCCGGCTGCGAATTGACCCGGTCAGGCCGCGGTAAGAGAGCTCTTCAACCTCAAGCGCGGTGAATTCGCGCCCCAGGCGGTTGCTTGCAGCCGAGTGGCAGTCTGAGCTAGAAATCAGCGCCATCCCATCAAGCTCGGGTATCATGTCGAGCACAGCCGGGTCGGCTGAAAGGCCTGTTTCAACCGCGTTTATTCTCTCCGACGCGCTCCCAAAAAAATCGGAGAGCCGGTTCACCGGCCTGTCAGACCCAAACACCCCCTGCGGCGTCATTACATGCGCCGGGATAAGCTCAACACCGGAGTCCAGCCCAAGCAGCTTCGCAACCTTCGCCGCCACATCGTCCGGATCCTTGCATTTCAGGAACGGCCGGCCGATGGTGTTTCTCACTTCCCAGCCTTCAAGCAGCTTCGTCGCCTCCTCGCACACTTCAAACGATGGGAAAAGTACCACGCAGTGCACCTTTTTCCTGCCGGGCGTGACTGCGGTTGCCGCGGTTATTATTATCTCCGTCTGAAGCAGGAATCGCGCTTCCGCGTTCCCCAATTCATCTCGAAGACTGTAAAGCCCCGGCTCGCACTCCTGGAGAGACTCGCGAAGCTGGCTGTTCCAGCCCGGGTGGAGGCAGTCGCCGGTGCCAAAGATGTGAATTCCCTTCTTCTTCATGCTCAGCGCAATGTCGGCAAGCGCAATCTGGCCCACCCCGCCTGCGTATCCCGAGTGCGAGTGCAAGTCCACGTTGATTTCCATAATCACCTTCCATTTCTCCAATACTGTGGGGCCGCATTTTACCATAGTCTTGGCCTCCCGGCAAGCCCGGTTCTCTCTTGACATCTCGCAGCGATTTGTGTAGTTCTGCTTTCTAACACAGGCATCGGGATTAGTTGGGGAGAGAAGAAATGTCACTTTGGGAAACTATCAGAAGCTATCTTGAGCTTACAAGCGTCCGGATTACGCTTATCGCCGTAGGGTTCTTCGTGGTTCTCTTCCTCTTCCGCTTCATTGCCAGGAAAATCATCCAGCGCATAGAGCGGCCTTCCGAAGAGGAGAAGCGCGAGCAGGAACTGCGTGCCAGGACCCTTGTCAGGGTGATAAACAACTTCGTCGGCGTAGCCCTCATCGTGGTCGCGCTGTTCCTCATCTTGGCCGAACTCGGCGTGGAAATCGCCCCCCTGCTGGCGGCGGCTGGCGTCGTCGGCCTCGCGATAGGTTTCGGCGCCCAGAGCCTTGTCAAAGATTTCTTCACAGGCTTCTTCATCCTGCTTGAGAACCAGTACCGCGTCGGCGATGTCATAAAAATCGGCGACCTCGCAGGCGTCGTGGAAAAGTTCACCCTGCGCATCACCGTCCTGAGAGACCTCGGCGGAGTTGTTCATTTCATCCCCAACGGCGAAATCAAGTCCGTTAGCAACATGACCTACCAGTGGTCCCGCATGCTTGTCGAGGTCGGCGTGGCATACAAGGAAAATATTGACAAGGTTATCGAGACGCTCAAATCCATCTGCGCCGATTTCTACGCCGACCAGCAGTTCAAAGACATGCTCCTCGAAGAGCCCCAGGTTACCGGGGTCGAGGCGCTTGCCGATTCACAGGTTACTATACGCGTGCTTGCCAAAACAAAACCAATGAAGCAGTGGGACGCGATGCGTGAGTTCAGGCGCAGGGTCAAGAACCGCTTCGACGCCGAGGGTATCGAAATCCCCTTCCCGCACCAGACTATCTACGTGAAAGGAGACTCTTCCTCACAGGAAAGCGCCAGCGACGATTAGTGCGAATAGTGAACCTGGAGATGAATTGTATGCGCTGCACATTACTCTTGGCCACAATATTTTTCATCTGCCCCGTTGCGCTTGCCGGGGAGGCGGTGCTCAAACTTCAGACCAGCGACGCCCAGAACCCTTTCCATTCAGTCAATACCAGGGAAATACAGTACGAAAGCACCCTGAAGCCGGGCGGGGTGGTTTCACCCGAAGGCGAGCTTGACTGGGGCAGACTGACCCTCGGGAGGCGCAGTTATCTCCTCTGCATCACCAGGGAGAACGGCAAGCTCACAAAACTCTACCTCGACAGAGACACGGACAAAAACCTTGCGGAAGAGACACCTGTCCAGGCCATGCAGGTTGGAAGGTGGGTTTACTTCGTGCTGGAGAGCGTTCCAGGCGAATTCGCCCTGGGAGAGAACTCCATCTCGATAAAGATGCGCCTCCTCATAATGCCTGTGTTGAGGGGGTATGTGCCTGTCTGCACCGCGTATGTAGGAAAGATAAAGGACGCGGGCGATAAGGCCTCCATAGTGTGGGTGCCCGGCAAGTGGCCTTACTTCCGGCCCGCATTGTGGAAGTCGGAATGCCCCGTCCTCTATATCGGCAGCAAAAAGCTCATAATAGGCCAGAATGATGTCGCATTCAAAGATGGCAAAGTGGTCGCAACCTACAGGGTGGAAAAAGGCGAAGAAAGCCTGATTCCGGTGGCGGCACCAAAGTGGCTCCACAGCGTGCGCCTCTTCAGACAGCGATTCGAAACTGTCTGCCTGCCCGCAGACGGCAAGCTCTTCCTGCGTAAGGGGAAGTGCGCCTTCTTGTCCCTCGGTTTCGTCAAGGAAAGCGAAGGTGTAAGCTGCGAGGCGGATGCCGTCTTCCCCGGCGACCTTGTTATCAGGGAGGGAATGACCCTGGGGAAGCTGGAGCCGCTGACACTCGCCATTGAGGTCAGCCAGAAAGACAGCTCTGTCTCAATAACACCTTCCCTGACTGATGCCTCAGGGCGGCAGACTTCCCTCTCTAAAAACTGCAAGCCTGTCCCCGCCCCGAAGTTGATAATCAAAGACCCCGGCGGCAAGGAAGTCGCAAATCACCAGTTCGAATACGGCGAAGGCGGCTACCAGCCCTTCCCCTGGCAGGTGCCGGATGAGCTCAAAGCCAAGGAACTGACCGCAGAAATCCAGTTCGAGAAAACCGCCTTTGAAGTAAACGTAGAAAAGGCCACATTCAAGGTGGAGAAATAATCCATCCGCCAATGCTGCAAACCCGCTCTCGCCCGACGCTATCAGCCCATCATCTCTGCCGCTTGAGAATCACCACCTCGGTCTCTTCAGGCAGCTCGCCCGCCGCGACTTCGAGAGCATCGGCTTCCCTCACGTTCGCAAACCGGCTGGAAAACTCCGAAACCTCCGCTACCCCAAGCGAAAGGCCGGGGATTTTGTAGTGCATCGGCAGCACTACCCTGGGTTTCAGAACCTCTACAACCTGCGATGCACCGGCGGCATCAATAGTATAAACCCCGCCGACGGGCGCCATAAGCACATCAACCCGCCCCAGCTTCGCAACCGTCTCAGGTGAAAGCTGATGCCCCAGGTCGCCGAGGTGGCAGACGCGCAGCCCCTCAGCCTCGATTACATAGACTGTATTGCCGCCCCGCTGGCTCCCACCCGACTCATCGTGGTATGTCGGGAACCCCGCTATTGCAAAAGGTCCCTCGCTGAACTCGCCTGTCCCCGAAACCACCTTCGGGCTTCCGCCAACCACGCCTGTCGCGCAGTGGTCGAAGTGGTCGTGGCTGGTGGTAACCACGTCTGCGCTCACCGGGGGAAACTCGATTCCAATCCCGTCGAACGGGTCTGTGACAAGCTTCTTCCCCCCGCTATCCACCAGAAACGATGAATGACCAAGCCATGTTATCCGCATTTTCCTTACCCTCCTACCTTAACCCTGGCTTGCCGGCCCAGGCACTTCTCAGAACTCGGCAATAATGGGCGCAAACAAGCCATAGACAAAATAG
>CAYWBA010000027.1:0-15409 GCA_964455955.1 uncultured Planctomycetota bacterium
CAGTACGACTGGGCCTCCTGAAGTACCATTTCGTGAAGGGAGTCAAGCCCTTCACCGGTCAGGGCGCTTACTGCGACGTGCCTGCGAGAAGAAAGTTGAGGGTAGAGCTGCGCTTCGCGCGACAGTATTGTCAGTTCAGCCCGGTCGCTTGCGGCATCTGTCTTGTTAAGCACGAGGATTGCCGGTTTCTCGTGGCAGCCGAGTTCTTTAAGCACACCGTTAACCACCCTTATCATGTTTTCCGCATCCGGGTCGCAGGCATCCACGAGGAGCAGGAGCAGGTCTGCTCCCAAGACTTCTGCAAGGGTGGCGTGGAAGGATGCAATCAGGTGGTGCGGGATGTTGCGGATAAACCCGACCGTGTCTGAGAGCAGGACCCTGGTGGGGCCGAGGTCCCAGAGTGCGGTCTTTGTGTCAAGCGTGACAAAGAGCTGGTCGTTTGTGGTGAGGCTTGTCCCGGTCAGGCGGTTCATAAGCGTGGACTTGCCCGCGTTGGTGTAGCCTACGAGGGAAATGGTGAACTCGTCCTGGCGCGCAACAACTGCGCGCTCGCGGTGCTTTTCGATGCGCGAGAGCTTTCTCTTGAGCGTGGTTATCTGGTTGCGGATGGCGCGCTTGTCTTCTTCAAGCTGCTTCTCGCCCGGGCCTCTTGTCCCAATCCCGCCCTCGAAGCGGGACAGGTGCGTCCACATGCGTTTCAGCCGCGGGAGTTCGTACTCCATCTGCGCGAGCTCCACCTGCATCTTCGCCTGCGCGGTCTTGGCGTGCTTGGCGAAGATGTCAAGTATCAGCTCCGAGCGGTCAATAACCCGGACGCTGATAAGCTTCTCCAGGTTGCGGGCCTGCGCGCCGCTGAGGTCGTTGTCGAACACCACGAGGTCCGGCTTGAGCTCTTCGCAGGCAGCCTTGAGCTCCCGGGCTTTCCCTGTGCCGATGTAGTAGGTCGGGTCAACGCGGGATTTGCGCTGGATGAGTTTGCCGACTGCCTCGCCGCCCGCGGTCCTGACAAGCTGGGCAAGTTCTGAGAGAGCCTCTCCTCTGTGGCGCGGCGGGCGCAGCTCGACCCCTGCAAGAAATGCCCGCTCCTTCCTGGGTGCAAGGTCAATAACGTGGTCTCGTGACAACATGTTCTCCTAAAGATAATGTATTATCTGGTCGCGAAAATCTTCCCGGGGCTTTGCAAGGATTTCGTCAATCTCCGAGAGCAGCCTCTCCTTCGCCTCCGGCAGCTTGCCGTTGAGGTTGGCGAAGTTCGACACGTGGTCGCTCAGCAGCCTTGAGTTCACATCGAGATTTTCAATCAGAAGCCGGCTTTCCCGGAGCGCATCGTAGGGGTCAAGAAGCTCGAATGCGCCGCTCGCATAATCCGCGTACAGGGGCGCCGCGGCCACAGGCACCCATGTGCGAAGCCTGATAAAGTGCGGGTCTATCTCGTTGAGCACCCTGGCGCTGGCCAGGGCATGCTCGCGTGAGCGCTCTTTCCCGCCTATGCCCACAAGTATGTACTCGGAAATCTCGATGCCCGCATCCTTTACGCGCCTGCCCGCCTCGGACATCTGCTCCGGCGTGGCGCCTTTCTTTATCTTCTCGAGCAGGAGCGCATCCCCGGTCTCGATTCCCATGTGCAGCCTGCCGAGGCCGGCTTGCTTGAGTTCCTTCCACTCCTGTAGGCTTTTTCGAATAATAAACTTCGCCGAGCCGTAGGATGTGATGCGCTTGACCTTCGGGAAAAGCTCGCGGGTATAGTTGAAAATCTCCACGAGCTGCGGCGTCCGCATGATGATTGTATTCCCGTCCGGGAAAAAGACGGTGCGCACCTGCTCTTCGCCGTAGAAGTCGCGGGCGAGCCGGAGGTCTTCCTTGATGTCCTCGACCTTGCGGATGCGGAATCTCTTGCCCTTGTACATGCCGCAGAAGGTGCACTTGTTGTGGGGGCAGCCTATGGTCGCCTGGATAAGCAGGCTTCCCGCCTCCGAAGGCGGCCTGTAAACCGGTTCTTCGTATCTCATTTCTTTTCCGCCGCGTCCTTATCTTTCTCAGATTCTTTCTTTTGAGCCTCTTCGATAAACGCTTTCCACTCCTTGCCTTCGCGAATCTTCCTGAAATACGCGATTCTTTCAAGCATCGAAGGTTTTACAAATCCCTCTTTCACTACTTCCTTGAGGTAGGAGATGGCCTTTTTGGCCTGGCCCTTAAGCCCATAGACGCAGCCCAGCCTGAAAGTATAGGACGGGTCTTCGGGGGCAAGCTTTTTTGCCTCCAGGAACTCTTTGAGCGCCTCGTCCAGAAGCCCCATCTCGAGGTATGTCGCGCCCGAGGACGAGTGCTTGCCTGTTTCGTCGGAGTTGTACACGTTTTTCTTTATGTCGCTTATGATGGCGTGCCCCCATTTCGGCTCCCCGAGCTTCGCCAGTGACATTGCCGCACCGGCGCGCTGGACAAGGATGTTAGCCCGGAGCGCTTCGTCGTATTTTTTCTTCAGGAAACTCTTTGCCGAGGCATCGCCCAGGTCTCCAATAGCATTCAGGGCGTAGTAGCTTATCATGCGGTACTCTTCCCTGTCCCAGTTGCTCAGCAGCTTGAGCGCCTCAAGCACGCCCGGCCCGACCGCCTTGAGCTTCCCGGCGTAGCCCTGGCAGTAGAGGTACTTCCTGTTGTCAATCATAGTCTCTTCAAGGTAGTTCTTGACAACTTCGTACAGAATGCGTCCCAGGAGTTTTTTGAGAAATTCCTTTCGCTTCCCTTCGGCAAGCTCAAGCTGCCGCTGCAATACTCCAACAGCCATCTCTCCCACAATGGCGAGAGCTTCGTACGTCTGCTTGCGTACAAACAAGGCCGGGTCTCCTGCAAGCTGCAGGAGCTCTCCTATTGCCTCCGCGGCTTTCATCCGCCCGAGCGCCAGCGCCGCGTTTGCACGCACCTCGGAATGCGGGTTCCTGAGCGCTTTAAGAAGCGGCTTGAGGGCGCTTTGCCCCATTTTTTCAAGGCTGCGCCTCGCCTCGCTCCGCTCCTTGAAGAAGCGCGAGGTAAGCTTCTCGATGCACGCCTGAATCTCGGCCTGGGTCCCGGCTTGTTCAGGCGCATCCTGAGCGGCAGTCTGCGTGCAGAGCACAAACACGAAAGCGCCCGCAAGGCAGATAGCAAGAGTGCTCAATGTCTTAGCCGATTTCATAAAGCTTTTCCCGTATGAACTTCTCGACAAGCTCGCCGTCGAGCTTGCCTTTTGATGCATCCTCGCGAAGTATGCTGAACGCCTTTTCCTGCGGCATTGCCCGCTTGTAGGGCCTGTCCTGCGCCACAAGCGCATCGTAAATATCTACAATCGCCATGAGCCGGGCAATTTGGCCAATCTGCTCTCCCGAGAGCCCGTCAGGATAGCCGGAGCCGTCGAGCTTTTCGTGATGGGCGCTGGCGACCCGGGGGATTTCCCTTAGGGCTCGCGGGAAGTACGCTTCGGACAGTATTTCCCGCGTCTGGACAGCATGGCTCTGCATGGTTTTCAGCTCTTCCGGCTCGAACCTGCCGGGCTTGTTGAGGACCGCGTCAGGCACCCCTATCTTCCCCACATCGTGCAGGTGCGCGGCGTACTCGACGAGCCGCAGCGCATCGCCCTCGTACCCGAGCGCGCGCGCGATGTTTGACGAGTACTTCGCCACCCGCTCTGAGTGCCCGGCTGTGACCGGGTCGCGTGCATCAACCGCGGCTGCAAGCACCTTGACTATCGAGCGGAAGAATTTCTCATTTTCCTCGTACAGGTTCTGCTTCTCGATAGCCACCGCGGCATGGGTTGAGAGCGCTCCCAGAAGCTCCATGTCTGCGTCGCTGAACGGGCCGTCTTTCTTGTTCATTACCTGCATGACGCCCACAACCTCATCACGAAGATTCAGCAACGGCACAACCAGCATGTTGCGAGTTGTAAACCCCGTCTTCCTGTCCACCTCCGGGTTGAAGCGCTCCTCAGAGTAAGCATCGTCAATCTTGATGGATTCCTTCGTCTGCGCGACGTGGCCTGCAAGCCCCTGCCCGAGCGCAAGATGTATCTCCCCCACACCCAGAGCCTGGGTTCGCTGTCTCGCTGGCGGGTGCAACCCGCCCTTCTCTTTGGGAGTGCTGTACATTTTCCCTGTTGCATTTCGTGCGGCTTTTTTGGGAGCTGAAGTTTTCAGCCCCTGTGCGATAAGCGACCAGAGCTCTTCGCGGTCAGGGTCGTACAGGTAGAGGGTGGTGCGCTCTGCATCCAGCACTTCGGTCGTCTTCTCGACAATCAGCGAAAGCAGGGAGGAGAGGTCTTTCTCCGAGTTCATCGCCGCCGATATTTCGAGCAGGCTGTTTAAGTCCTCGACCTTGCGCAGCCTTGTCGGTGTTACTATCGCCATTTCTCTTCCCCTCTTTGGGTTACCTGACACGGGGAGAATACTACACCCCCGGCTGACAGTCAAGTTATTCGTGACCGGTGGGGGGCAGCCTTGCCACATGCCTCTGGGCCTGGCGCTTTTCAGAGCCCGCTTTTTGATGTTTGCATTCAATTTACAGCCCTGTAAATAGAGTTCCTTACGTACCAAGGACTTACGGCATCTATTTACAGATTTCGCGGGGGTCTCTGTTACATTTGCGCGGGATAGCGTGAATTGGGAATGGACGCAACCTCTTGCTACATATATAGGTTGCGTCGAACCGAAAGGTGTGGTTGAGTGTAACATCTTGTCCTGCAATGAGTTGCTGCAAATCCGGGCACTTTAGGAGCCTTTCCAGAGAGGTTCAAATATTACCTCCACATTCCACACTATTATACGGCTGAGACGCTAAAACGTTAGCTGAAATCTCGAATGAATCCCAGAAAATCTCAGTGACATGGCAAAGTGCAAAATTTTACCTGACAATGAGTCAGGGTAAGTTTCACCGCCAAAGCCAGAGCCCAAATCTATACTAATCTGTAGTTCTATAGTCGGTGTAATAAGGGCTCCATGTCAAGCGGAATGCCTCAAAACCTTCTTCAATTTCATTGACTTTCTCTATATCTTGCGCTTTGAGCCATTCTAATAGTTTTTTTCCATACTTTTGCCATTCTTCCAGTTGCCATTCTTCAATTTTATCAGGTTGCAGGGTTGGCAGCTCGGGTCCTCCAACCCGCTGAATGTAGGAAGACGCACAATATATTTCATCACGACTATCGCTGCTTTGAAGAAAAGAACGAAGCATGGATTGCTTTTCTTTGCCTAAACGCTCGGATGAACAGCAAGATGTAAAAAATATTAAAATAGTGCAAGTGCATAGAGTCAACCTGCCCATTTTTTCTCCTTTCTGTACTACTTCTTTTCCATTTCGGGGGGGCATGATCACCAGGAAGTACTGGCCCATAAAATTCAGTACTTAATTTATTGGTGTAGCAACTATAAGGACACTCATGTTTATCAATGTTCGCTTTCATTGTATCACTTCCAACGTGGTGTTTCTATCACAAAATCCTGATTCTCACATCTGCGGCGAGAGCGGCGTCTTCGAATGCGAGGATGGGGTTGAGGTCGAGCTCGCTTATTTGCGGGTTCTCGGTAAGCATCTGCGAGGTGCGCTGGATAATTTCGTAGAGGGCATCGAGCGCGACGCCTTTCTGCCCGCGAGCGCCGGCGAGGATTGGGTGGGTCTTGATTGCGCTGACCATTTCCTTTGCCTCGCGGTCCGTTACGGGGGTGAGTTTGAAGCAGACATCTTTAAGGATTTCGACAAAGATACCGCCCATGCCGAAGACGACAGCGTGGCCGAGGTTCTGTATCCTGTTTGCGCCTACTATTACTTCTCTCGCGCCGGGCATGAACTTCTGGATAACCCAGTTGGGCTTGAGCATGAGGAAAGCGTCTGAGAAGCGGGCCATTTCGGTGCTAAGTTGTTTTTCGTCTTTGACATCGAGGGCGAGGGCGCCTGCGTCGGACTTGTGGATAACCTCGGGCGAGTCAACCTTTATTGTGACGGGATAGCCGAGCTTTTCCGCGGCTGAAGCAGCCTCATCATCTGATTCAACGACCGAGTAAGGTACGACGGGGATTTTGTAAGCTTCGAGAAGCGAGTAAGCTTCTTCCTGCGTAAGGAACTCGCGTTTCTTGGAGGCGGCTTTTTCAATAATCTTCGCCGCATCTGCCGGGTCTGTATCGTTGTATTTCTTTACAGTGCCCGGCTTGCGGCCTGCAAGCCTGGAGTACTCGGTGAGTGCGATGAGGGCACGGGCTGCGGTTTCGGGGAGGGAGTAGTTTGGCACGCCGCCTTCTTTGAGGATGTTTATCGGGCCTTTCCACTGGCGGCGGTCTGTCATAAGGTTGACAATAATGGGTTTTTTGCCTTCCTTGTTGACCGCGGCGATTTCGCGCGCCACCGACTCGTTGTCAACAAAGAACGGGGTGACAACGTTCATGTAGATAGAGTCAATTCCTTCTTCCGAGTTTAACGCATCCATGGCGGCGCGGAAGTGTTCTGCTCCTGCGGTTGCAAGCACGTCAACGGGATTGTTTATCGAGGCGGCGGCGTAGAGTTTCTCTTTGAGGAACTCGCAGGATTTTTCCGAGAGCGGGGGGATTTGGAGCCCTGCTTCAATCAGCCCGTCTGTTGCGATAATGGCGGGCCCGCCGGTGTTGGTTATTATTCCGACCCGGTTGCCTTTTGGCGCGGGCTGGGTTGAGAAGGCGTATGCAGCCTGGACAAGCTCTTCCTCGTCGTGGAAGGTTACGACGCCTGCTTTCTCGAATATGAGCTCGGTGGAAATGTCTGTCTTCATAAGCCCGCCGGTGTGTGATGCGACAGCCTTTGCGCCTTCTGCGGTGCGGCCTGTCTTCATGCCGAGGATAGGTTTTTTGGCAGCGACTTCCTGCGCAACTTCGAGGAACACAGCCGGGTCGGAGAGGCTCTCGATGTGCACTACAATGACCTTGACCGCATCCACAGTGCCCCAGTAGCGGATAATCTCGGGGATTGAGACATCGCAGGCGTTCCCGTTCGAGGCATACATGTGGACGCCGATTCCCAGCTCGCTGAATCGCTGGTTGACCACCTCGCCCACGCCGCCGGACTGGGCGATAATGGCGATGTTGCCGGGTTCGGGATAGGTGAAGGTGAAGTTGCAGTATGCGCGCACATCGGGGTCTGAGCAGATAACGCCCTGGCAGTTGGGGCCGATGACGCGCACGCCGTGCTCTTTGGCGATTTTTACAACCGCATCTTCGATTTGGGCGCCCTGTGGGCCGATTTCCTTGAACCCGGCGGAGTTGATTATTACGAACTTGACGCCCTTCTTGCCGCAGTCTTCCATTGCAGCCGGCACGTACTTGGCGGGTATTACGATGTGGGCGAGGTCTATTTCGTCCGGTATTTCGAGAATGGACTTGTAAGCTTTGAAGTTAATGGTGAAGGGGTCTTTCGGGTGGACGGGGAAGATGGGGCCTTTGTAGCCGTAGTCCATAAGGTTCTGGACGATTCGGTAGCCGATAGAGAGGCGCTTGTTTGAGGCGCCGATGACTGCGACCGATTTCGGCTTGAACAAAGCGTCAAGCATGGCTTGTACCTCCCGGCAAAATCATTTCTTGGTGTCTATAGTGATTTCAATGCTCGCGTTATCTTTCTGTGCGATTGTGACCTTCCAGGAGGCCGCGCTTTCGGTCATGGCTTTGGCTTTATAGGCGGTTTTGCCCTGGGTATCTTCACTGCTTTCGAGGCGGATTACACCTTCAGTGTTCTCTGCTTTTACGGAGATAATCATTTCGCTTGGCACAAACGGCAGGATTACTGTGCCTTTGGAGTTTTTGAGCTTAATACGCCATGCGCTTGAGGAGAGCCTGATTACCTCACCGCTCTCGATTTTTTTAACGCTCTTTACAGCGGATGCGTAGAAGGCGACATCCGCGCTGCTTGTGCCGGGCACATCGAGGTAAACTGCAAACGAGGTGCAGCCTGCGAGAAAAGTGAGAAACGCGAAACACGCAAGGATTTGAAGTTTCAAAGTTCTTCCTCCCTATGGTTTATTATGGCCGCCACTGACCGCCTGGAGTCCAGCCCCCGCTGCCGCTGCGGCGTGT
Organism: uncultured Planctomycetota bacterium; assembly: GCA_964455955.1. Classification (GTDB taxonomy): domain Bacteria; phylum Planctomycetota; class SKW154; order SKW154; family DAOVDS01; genus CAYWBA01. The sequence continues at coordinate 8,058 of CAYWBA010000027.1, forward strand.
AGAAGACTGGACGAGAAAGACGTCAATGAAGATGTTGTGCCCTTTCTTGTTGTAGCGCGCGCTGTTTGTGCTGTAGCCCGGGCTTGCGTCCGTGACGCGGTATACCAGGCCGCCGTCCGGGAGCGGGTAGCGCCTGGCGCTTATTATGCACTTGTAGAAGCCCGGTGCGTCTGCGGAGAAGCGGAAGGTGTCGGGCAGCCCCCAGACGCCGAAAGCAAAAGTACCGTCGGTGAACTCATCCATCGCAGAGAATTTTTCGAGGATGGGCTCTTTTCTCGCTTTGTCCTTGTATCCGGTTATGTATTCTCCTTCAACCGCGATTGCGGCATCCATGACTGGTTTTCCCTTCACGTCGAAGAGGCGGACTTTCACAATATACTGGTGGCAGCCTGCGGAAAGCAGGCCTAAGAGCAGCATGGCCGAGAGAGCGTGTTTCATTTCAGCTTCTCCTTTGCAAAAAGCGCCGCACCCAGCGCGCCGGTGCATTGCGGGATTGGCGGCACAAGCACTTTACGCCCGATTCGTTCCGAGAACATTTCGACGATTATCGGGTTGTGTGCGGCCACGCCGCCGGTGAGTATGACTTCGCCGGCAAGCGGGTCCATCTCGAGGATGCGCGTAATCACAGAGCTGAACGCGCCCTTGACTATATCGGTTACTTCAACGCCCTGCCTGACCTTGGCGAGTATCTCTGTCTGGGTAAAGACTGTGCAAAACGAGCCGAGTGTAATATCCCGGGTTGACTGCCGGGCGAGGCTCTCAAGCTGGCTGACCGGCAGCTCGAGTCGGCTTGCAATTTCTTCAAGAAAGGCACCTGTGCCTGCAGCGCACTTGCGGTTCATCTTGAAGGCATCTCTGCCGCCTCGCTCGTTTATGTGAATTATCTTGTTATCCTGCCCGCCAATGTCTACTACTATGATTTTGCGGGGGAAGTAAAAATAGCAGCCCTGCGCGTGGCAGGAAATTTCTGTACGGTGCGCGTCTGAAAATGGCACGTTGCGCCTGCCGTACCCGGTCGCAACGGTGCGGGCTATGGAGTGTGATTCGATTTTGGCATCCTGGAGCGCTTCTTTGAGGCAGTCTTGCGCCGCTTCTGCAAAATCCATTCCGGAGCGGACCACGGAGCGGCCGTGGAGGTTGCAATCGGCGTCTATTATAACCACCTTGCTGGTTGCCGCGCCGATGTCAACCCCGCAGTAGTATTTTACAGGCATTTCTTAGTTCTCTTCAAGCTGCTCGATAAATGCTTCCAGTTGCGTGCGCGCCTGCTCTTCCGAGTAGAGCCGCAGGTCGTTGAGGTCCCCGGCGATTATCACAAACGGTTTCCCTGTTCTCTCCTGGAGGCGCTGTGGCATGCCGTAGCGGCAGTTGGTGTTGCTCGGGCAGGTCTTGGCATCGTGATAGACAATGCCGTCGCAGTGGAAGAAGTCCAGCATCTCGGCGATGTAGTCTTCCTTGTGAGGCTCGTCGCGCACGATGAAGAGCTCGGTGTAGGCGCGCGCCACGGACTCAAACGGCTTCTCCGGGTCGAAGGCGGAGAATATCCAGGAGTTGCAGTATGTGGAAGCGAGGACGCAGGCTTTCAGTTCAAGAAACAGCGAGGAGAGGTCGCGCAACTTGCCCCAGATAGGCATACCTTCCCAGTAGAGGCGGTGCTCCTCGCCGTCAACGGCTGCGACGCCATCTTTTACACGCTGCTTGAGTTCAGGGATAAGCTCTTCGTAGTATTCGTTTGCAGCAGGCAGGCCGCGCAGGACAACCGCAGGGCCCATGTGGATTGTACCGTCAAAGAAGGTGAATGGTGAAGGAATTGCCGCCGCAGTGTCAAGCGTTTCTTTCCAGAGGTCGGAGCAGCGCCTTGAGAGTGCGACAACTTCCCTGAAGCGGTCTATGTCGAAGTTGTTGCCTGAAACCTCCTCAAGAATCGGGACCATAGCCTTGAGCTGGCCGACAATGCCGCCAATGTGCGCCTCAGTCACCTCGCCCACGTTGCGGTAGGTTTCTATTCCGGCCACGGGAACTTTCCACTCCCTGCCATACCACTCGAACCAGTCCTTGACATCGCGGCACTGGTTGGTGTTGTAGACAAGGATGTCAGCTTTCGGCACGCCATCAATTCCCTCATAAGCTTTGCTGAGCGGCGAGTCTTTCCGCAGGTAAGAGCCGACATCGCTTGTGAGATAGGAGCAAATATCGGGTGAGTAGCCGATTGCGTTGGCTGCGGGAATGAGCTCGCTGGCCATGCGTGTTGCGCCAAGCATGGCCCCGTGGTTTTCAGGATAGTAGACGAGAAACCCCATAGCGTTGAGAAGCTCGGCGGGTCCGACGCTTGTGCACCAGGCGACCTTGGGGTTGCCTTCCCTGGCGGCCTTGTCGGCGTCGTAGAAATGCTTCGCCATCAGCTTCTTCATTGTCTTCGCTGCAGCAATCTTCTTAAACTTGGGTTTCTTTTCCTCAGCCATTGGCAAACCCTCCAGTGGCGACTGTTATCCTTGGGAGTCAGTAGATTCAGTCAAACCCGCACAGGAGCCGGGTATCTGTTAATTGTCTGGTGCAGGAAAAAGGGACAGAATTACATCGGGCATAAATGAACAGGTATCAACACTTGTGGCTGGGCTGCCGACAGATACGAAACAGGAATTCAAGTTGCTCATCACGTGCCCTCACCATTTTCTGAGCTGACAAGCTTAGCAGAGGAGGGTTGAGTTTTCAAGTACAATTCGGTCTATGCTTTCTTGGCGGAGGCTGTTTTTCGCTCTATCTGGTTTTTCAGGAATTCGTCCGGCTCCGTGGGCAAAGCTTCCCGCAGAAGTGCCAGTTCGGGCTGGCCGCCGAGCTCTGAAGCTATGCGAATCGCATTTTGCCTGATAAGCGGGTTTTCGTGCTCAAGCGCGGCGCGTATCTCTTCAAGCCCCGCATCGCGCCCCCGCCGGCGCAGGCGCCATGCTATCTCAAGCCGCAGGCCCGCATCTGGTTCGCCTTGCAGCGCGCGCTCCATAATGTCGTCAGCTTCGGGAGTCTCAAGCTCGCCGAGGGCTGCAATCGCCGCGCCCCGAACACCAGGCTCTCCTTCGGCAATCAGCTTTTCCATAACCTCGTAGCTTTCTATGTTTTCCACCTTTGTCAGGGCCTGCGCAGCGTTGAGTTGTACTAAGGGGTTTGGGTCACCAAGCAGCTTTACAAGCAGGGTTTCTGCGTTTTTGTCGGGGAATTTCATAAACACTTTTGCCCCGTGGTATCGGACGACACCCTCGGTGTGCGCCAGGAACCGCAAGAGAAACGGCCGGTATTCCTTATCTCCGAGTTCCAGGAGTGTTGCGATGCATGCCAGGGCGAGCACCGCCGCTGCGGCTGCGGTATCCGCGCTGGTGAACAGGTCTTCGCGCCGCAGGCACTGGGCGAGCACGCGGCGGGTTTTCCGCCTCGCGCCCTTGTAGCCGACTTGCCCGAGCGCTTTCAATGCTGTTACTGTTAGTATATAATCTCCGCTTGTGAAGGTCCGCAGGAGCGCTTTGGCTGCCTTCTTGCTGCCGGGATAGTTGGCAAGGCCCGCGGCTGCAATCGGGCGGCCGGCAAATGTTGTGTCTTTGAGCGCCTTTATGAGGCAGGGCAGGGCGCGCTCATCTTTGGACTGTGCAAGCAGGTTCACCCCCTGCTGCATTCGGCCCGGCTCGCCGCTTTCATACATCTCGACAAACAAATCAATATTATCGCTCAGCTCGCCCTCGAAAGGCTCGTGGTAGAACTCGAACTTCTGCTTTCTGCCATCAACGTCCTGCTCGAAGCGAAAGTAGTTCCCGGTCCGCTCAAAAGCTTTCTTCGCCACACGCCCTCCCAATAATCGCTTAGCTTACCATTCTAACCCGCCGTGCCCCCGAGGTCAACATCTTCGAGTGTTTGATTAAACCCTTGGCTGACAGCGAGCACATCTGTTAGAATGCCGGCATGGAGATAGATGCTAAATCAGACGAATATTATATGGGGGAAGCGCTGAAGCTTGCGCAGCAGGCCGCCGAGGACGGCGAGGTGCCGGTGGGATGCGTCATAGTGCATGGGGCTCGGATAATAGCCCGGGCTCATAACCAGGTTAAGACACTGCGCGACCCTACTGCCCATGCCGAGATGATTGCAATAACCCAGGCGGCGGAAGCGCTCGACAACGAGCGCCTCACAGGGACAACGCTGTACGTGACCTGCGAGCCGTGCGCTATGTGCGCGGGCGCCATGGTGTTAGCGCGGATTGAGCGCGTGGTTTACGGCGCTTCAGAACCAAAAACCGGCTGCGGCGGCTCGATACTTGATTTGCTGCGCGAGGAGCGTTTCAACCACCGCTGCGAGGTAGCTGCAGGCATCCTCGCCGGCGAATCCGCCGAACTCCTGCGCGACTTTTTCACCGCCAAGCGCAAAAACAATGCTTCAAACAACGCTGAAAACATGTAAAATACGCGAGCCTTATTGCGTCTGAGGTAAAGAGCAGTAGAGCAGTAGAGCTGGACTGCGTCCGGAGAGGTGCCGGAGTGGTCGAACGGGACGGTCTCGAAAACCGTTGTGCCCTATGGGCACCGTGGGTTCGAATCCCACCCTCTCCGTTTTGTCTTTTTTGAGCTTTCCGATTTGCTTCCTGAACGGGTTGTGCGGCTGGAGTGCTTACAGCCTAAGTACGCCTGAGGGCAATGTCGAGCGGGAGCAGAACAATAAACAGCATAACAAAAATGGGCCAGAGGCGGGTTGAAGATACAGGAGGCGCTCCCCTTTCAGTCAGGACATTGTCAACTCCAGCGGAGACCACACCGCCTGCGGAGCGTATCCACGCCTTCACATCTTCCTCAGAGGCGCTGTCGCGGTATTCGGGCGAGTACGACTCGATTAGGGCGATTACACTCGTATCAAGAGTCACTCCTTCCTTCTTCTGGACCAGGAGAAGACGGTAGAAGCGGCCATAATCCTCCATATCGAACGTGGCCCGATAGAGACCCGGCGCGACTTGTTCCACGGGTATTTCCAAGCTTTCCCCCTCCACGGCCACAAGGGTGAGCAATTCCTGGAGGCCGTCGAGGAAAAGCCCATCTTTTGTGCGCGAATCGAAGGTAAGAGTGACCTTTTTCCCGCGGGTGAAGACCGATGCCCGTGAGTCAATCAGCTCGCGTGCGCCTTCAGATACGGTGGAGCGGACAAGCTGAGCCCAGAATTTGGAGAAGTAGTCCCAGTCCCACCAGTCCATTGCCCAGTTCTTCGTGTTGGAAGTGAAGGCAACGGTTCTGCCAAGCCCGAACCGCCACCGGGCAAAAATGGGGTGGCCGTAGTCTGATGTAAGCACAAGCTTCGCCCTCTCCTTGAGCGTAGTCGCTACATACCCGAGCAGGAGCGGGGCGTTTTCGATGTCAATTCCTCTCAGGGAGTCGTCGCTGCTTCGCAGATGCACCTGGACAGGCTCTTCGATAAGCATTGACCGGGAGGCCCTCATCGTCTCCTTGGTGAATATCTGCGGTATGGAAGCAAACTTGGTGGTGTAGTAGAACATACCGGAACCCCATATTGCCATGTGCTGCAGGAGGGCAGCGTCGGCGTCCTCGCCGATGGCGACGGTGGAGAGGGTAATGCCTGCGGAGGCGAGTCGTGCAACCTGCGCTTTGTATCCAGAGCCCTCAGTTTGCCCGTCTGAGAGCAGGATAATGTGTTTCACTTTTGCACTCTCATTGTCAAGGGCGCGCTTGGCCTGCTCGAGTGCCGGATAAATATGTGTCCCCCCACCCGCCTGGAGCGTGGAGATCTTGTTTACAATACTGGAGCGGTCATCCGCGTGGGTGAACTCTACAACCCAGTGCGGCTGCGAGTCGAAAGCCACCACCCCAATCCGGTCGCGGCCCTTGAGAACCTCGGCCGAGGCGATAGCGGCCTCCTTCGCAAGCTCTATCTTGGCGCCCGTCATGCTGCCCGAGCGGTCTATGACGAGGCATATGGCGATGTTGGGTTTCTCTATAGTCTTTTTTACAGGCATCTTGACTGGCAGGACCTTCTCGATGGGCGTGTTATAGTAGCCTCCCAGGCCGAACGACTCATCTCCGCCCAGCATTATGAATCCCCCACCCATGTGGCCTACATAATTTTCTATCAGTCTCATCGTTTCGTCCGTAAGCTGCGGCGCGGGGACGTTGGAGATGATTAGCGTATCGTAGTTGAGCAGCTCGTTCAGGCTGGTGGGCGCACCCGAGGCCGGGCGTGTTTCCACCTCTATTTCTTCAAGTTCAAGTGCATCTTCAAGGTAATGGGCGTTTGTTTCGTCTGCTTCGATGTACAGCACTTTTGGCTTCCCGCGGACGAGGATTGCCCCGCGTGCAGTATTGTTCTGAAACATCGTATCTTTGTCCGGCTTGACAGACGCTTCAAACTCGTGGAAGCCCTCGCGAAGCGCCACGTTGGGGAATGTTATAATTGTCTTGCCGGGCTTCATCTTGGCGGTTTTCTCAGCCACAAGGAATTTGTTCCGGTAGAGGACTACCTTCCCTTCCGTTTGGCGATTTGAGGTTATATGCACCTCAACGTCGAACGGCTGCATCTTCTTGGCCTGTGCGGGAAGTACAAGGCGTGAAGCAATCACTTCCGGCCGGTCCGGCTGCTCGGACGGATACGCCGCGAGAAGGATTTCGGAGGGTGCAAGATGTGCAATTTCACGTGATGCATCGCCGCAGGTCGCCGTGCAGTCGGAGAAGAGGATTATAGTCTTCTCTTCGTCATCATCAAAGAGCCCGCGTGCGACTATTAGTGCACCTGCCAGGTCGGTTTCATCTATCCCTGTTTCTTTAGTCCAGCGCTCAAGCTCTTCCATCTTTTTCTCGGCTGCAAGGGTGGCCCCTGCTTCGGGCGCGCCTTCGAGCAGTTCTTTCTTGAGCGCCTCACGGGTGCGGTCGTGGAGTATCCGGTCTAAGAGGTCTTGATCAATCTCAAGAGGCTTTCTTGATGGCGGAAGAACAATTCGGGCCCTTCCCGCAAACAGGACAAGCGCGCTTCGGGTTGAGGCGCCTTTCTCTTTCTCAAATTCTTCGATCTTTACAAGGGCTGTCTCTTTTGCCTCTTCAGCAATGCTGGCGGAGATGTCAAGCAGGTATACAAGGCATCTCTTTCTGCGCCAAAGGTTTGCTGCGGGAGATGAAAGCGCGAGTAGAAGTGACACCACGGCCAGCCAGCGCAGGGTTAGTGAAAGGCGCCACTTGGCTCGTGTAAGGTTGGCGTAGTTCTTCCGCGCCGCGAAGAATATATAGGCAAGGCCAGGCACGATAAGGAGCAGCAAAACCGGGTTTTCAAAGCTGATCCAGTCCATAGCTACTCCGTAATCCTTCTGTTGAAGAGAAACC
>CAYWBA010000028.1:0-14905 GCA_964455955.1 uncultured Planctomycetota bacterium
CGCGTTGCGAGCGCCAGGGGACTGGATACAAGGAGCAACGACGAAATCGTATCAGTAGATACCTGCAGGAGGCGCGACGCTGTAGACAGGTCCTTGCCGCCGCAACCCGCAAGGGCTGGGCCGATAAGCGTCGCATCGCGGCGTCGCTCGTCCTGCGGGTGTCTCTGGACACGACTTTGTTCTCGCTCCTTGCGCTGCTCGCTTCTCGGCCCAGCGCGACCGCGTGAGGTTTTGAGATAGACTCTTAGCGTTCCCTGTTGTCTTTATGCTTCTGGGTGGCAGCGTCTTCAATCTCGTAGAGCATCACCTTCTGCCCGCCGCCGGAAGCGGGCTGGAAGCTCTTGATAAACCTCAGGCCGCGAACTGTTGAAAGGTACTCCTTGTCCCGGGCAACAACAGTACTTTCGTCAAACGCAAGATAATCTGCCCGGCGCTTTGCAATAAGCTCGGCCAGTCCGGCCCGGTCAATTGACTTTCGCCTGTAGTCGAGGTAAAGAAACGGCGGCTCGACAAGCTGCCCATCCCCGTAGTAGGTAATTCGCGCAAGGTCGGTTGCGATTCTGGGTTTATGGTAGGGCCCCTCGGCCTTTATCCATTCCCCGCAGAGCCTTGTACCCTGGCGGCACAACCGCTCCGGCGTCAGGAATTGCTGTGCCATGCCGGCGGCAAGGACCAGCAGAATGACTGCCCCGACTTTGGTTAGCTGCGCCCCCGTGAGATGGAACTTGTCCCTGAGAATTCCGAGGAGTTCGAAGTAGCCAAGCGCGGGGAAGAACAGAAGGGGCGCCACAAGCTGCACAGGCAGCCTGTGGCAGACGCGCACAAACGCAAACAGACCTATGTAGCAGAGGGCAATGCAGACTATGTATGCTTCAAACGGCCCGTTGCGCGGGTTTTCCCTTCGCCGCACGAACGCAAGCAATAACAGCAGGGAGAGCGGAAGGTAGAGGTTCTTGCAGAGCAGGCGGCCGAGAAGCTCCACGCAGTTCCTTCCCCAGGCGAAGACACGGGACGGGACAGGCTTGTCCTGCGATGCCTCGGTGCCTGGTCTGTGTTCCTCCCTTATGTACTCCCCGCGTATCAGTGACTGAATGTCGCGCTTGAGAGTGATGCGGGGTCTCCCCATCTGCGGCAGCGGAACTGTGCTTATGTAGACTGCATAGCTCCCCGCGACAAGAAAAGCGGGGAGAAGCGCTATGACAAGCCCGCCCAGGCGCACGCGCCAGGAAAGATGCCGGCGGCGGGCCAGGCCAAGCAGAACCCAGGCAAAGCTGATAATCAGTACCAGCAGCCCCTCGGGCCGGGTGAGGTAGGCAAATGCGCAGAACAGGCCGAGCAGCGCGAAGTGGCGCGCCCTGCCAGTTGTCATCGCATTCCACCCAAAGTATATGGCGCACATTGCAAAGAAGATGTAGGAGGCTTCTGTACGAACCTGGCCACAGTAGCGTGCAAGCTCCGGCTGGAACGCGAAAAGGAGACCTGTTACCAGGGCAACTTTTAGGCCTGTGTCCTGCCCGGCAGCGCTTTGGCCCTCAGGCATGTCATCCTGGCATCCGGCAGAAGCGGTGCTGGAAAACGCCCCTCTGACCAGGAAGAAGAGCGGCAGGAGGGTTAATACGCCTGTAACAAAAGAGACAAGCTGGCCGGCCAGCTCCCATGAAACGCCTGAGCTGTGGAAGATTGTAATCAAGACAGGGTAAAGAGGAGGGTGGCTCTGTCTGAGCGCCTCGCTCAGGTTGAGGGTTGTATAGAGCTTTGCAACCTGGATATACTCGATACCGTCTATCGCAATTACCGCAGTATTGACAAGGACGTAGAGCCGCACCACCGCCGCCAGGGCAAGCAGGAGCCCGATGGCGCGCCACGGCGACCCTTTCAAAAGGCGGTCCCACGCCGGGATGCTGTTTTTGTTTTCTGTATCAGCCACACTATTACCTTGAAAAACAGCCGGGAGCACATTATATAGTAAAAGTCCGTGAGAGAAAAGGTTTGTTCTGCCCGCAATTCTGTTGCCCCAGGTTTCGGGATTGCGACGCATTGGAGCAAATATTGGAAGACCGCATAAAGATTGAAATCGCGAACCGCCAGGATGCCCACAAGATAAACCGGCCTCTGCTGCGCCGCGTGCTTTCGCACACCATGCGCGGGGCGGGCTTGAGCGGCACGCTCTCACTGGCGGTTGTGGATGAAGCCCGGATGGCCGAGCTTAACCGCCGCTATCTTGGGCGACTGGAGCCGACCGATGTCCTGTCTTTTCCCCTTCAGGATGAAACTTCCGGCCCCCTGGGTGAAATCGTTGTCTGCGCGGACACGGCCGCGAAAGAGTCAGCCCGCCGCCGCAGGAGCTTTGATGCAGAGCTCGCGCTCTACGCAGTGCACGGCCTTCTTCACCTTGCAGGCTACGATGATACCACGGAAGAGCAGCGGACGCGTATGCGCAGGCGCGAACGCGAGATTCTCAGCAAGTTCGGCCTGTCCGCCCCGTGAGTGCCCGGCTCCAAGTTCTCTTAAATACCTGTCGTTTGCCACTTGCCCGCGTCCGCTTGCCGGGTATAATCACTCCGAAGGTGTAATCCTTGGAGAAAGAACATATTTTTGGAAGAGAAGAGTCCGCATATTTCAGTTGTGATTCCCGCCTACAACGAAGAGACGCGCATAGCGGCTACTCTGCGCGCCACCGTTGAGTTCCTGAAGTCTTCCGGCTTGTCCTTTGAAGTGCTTGTTGTAGATGATGGAAGCAGCGACAGCACGGTCAATGTTGTCGAGCAGCTTGCGTCTGAACTGCCGGGCGTGCGCTGCCTGCGCAATCCGCGCAACCTGGGCAAAGGCGCGGCGGTGAAGAACGGCGTTTTCTCTTCCCGCGGCCGGTTTGTAGCCTTCCTTGACGCGGACAACTCCACAAGAATAGCAGACCTCGACAGGCTTATCGGGGCAGTCTCAAAAGGGGCTGCAATTGCAGTAGGGTCCCGCGCCCACCGCTACTCCGTCATCCCTGTCAAACAGCGAGGCGTAAGGCAGATGGCCGGCAAGGTGTTCAACCTCCTCTGCAGGACACTGCTGGGCATAAACGTTTCCGACTCCCAGTGCGGGTTCAAGCTTTTCACAAGCAGGGCTGCAAGGAAGATATTTTCCATAAGCAGAATAGGCGGCTTCTGTTTTGATGTCGAGATACTGTTTATCGCCCGCAAGAAAGGCTTGCGTATAGCCGAGATTCCTGTTACATGGAGCGATAACAGGGAAAGCAAGGTTCGGCTGTTTAAGGACTCTCTGGGCATGTTTCTCGGCTTGCTTGAAATAAAGCTTAACGACCGCAGGCGGCTTTATCAGTAGCTTTTGTAATTGATTATGGAAGAAAACAACCTGCAGAATCACGAAACAGGCGACTGGAAATTCTGCCTGTGGCTTATCGCGGCCGGCGCAGCAGCCCTTGTCTCGGCCGCGCCGCTTGCCGGTTTTGACAGCTCGGTTCTCCAGTATTTTGAAAGCCTGAAGTCCGAAACCCTCGGCGCAGTCATGCGGCTCCTCACCGACGCGGGAAGCGGCATCGTCCTGGGCGCCTTTGCACTCCTCGCCTTTGCAGCCATGCGCAACCGCCGCGCCGGCCTCAGAGTAGTGCTCTCGCTACTCCTTGCCACGCTCGCCGCTTCCGTGCTCAAGAACCTTATCAGCCGCCAGCGCCCCGGCGACGCAGCCGCCGACTCCTTCCCCTCCGGCCACACCCTGAGCTCCACGGCGCTGGCAGCGGCACTTACAATTCGCCTTCGCAGCCGGGGCGCGCCTCTTCTCGGGATTGCCGCACTTATCGGTTTCTCCCGTATCTTCCGCACCAGCCATTACCTCTCCGATGTACTGGCAGGTGCAGGCATTGGCCTTATCTGCGCCGGTGCTGCAGGGCTTCTCGTGCGCAGCTCTCCCCGGCTTACTTACCGGCGAGAAGTGCGCATCGGGGCGGGGCTGATAGCACTTTTCCTTGCAGTGATTCCCTGGATAGCCAGGAGAAACCACCTGCAGCAGCTTGTACTCATCGCAATGCCTCCTGTAGCATTGTTCGTGCTCTGGTCCTACATGGATGTTCTTATTTCGCGGGCGAAAAAGCTTTTTTCAAACCTTTCCGACAGGCGGCTGATTCTATACATACTTGTGGCCAGCCTGGCCCTGTTTCTTGCAGGCACCTGGGCCTTCACCCTCTTTGACCGCGATGAAGGATGGTATGCCGAGATAGCCCGCGAAATGGGGCACTCCGGCAACCTCCTGATTCCAACCTACCGCGGCGAGCCGTTTCTTGAAAAACCCCCGCTTCCTTACTGGCTTATGGTGTTTTCCCTGCGCATCTTCGGCGCAAACGCCTTCGCGGCACGCCTCCCCTCGGCCCTTGCAGGCGCGGCAGCCTGTGTTGTTCTGTTCCTCCTGGCGCGCTACATGTTCGACAGAAAAACAGCGCTTGCCTCTGTTGCCGTCTTTGCCACATCTTTTATGACCCTGTTTGTTATGCGGATTGCCCTTATGGACGCGGTGCTGCTTCTCCTGGTGCTTATCTCTCTTTATGGTTTCTGGCGAATCTACTCAGGCGACACCTCGCGCCTGTGCTGGCTTATGCTTTATGGGGGCGCGGGGCTCGCTTTCCTGAGCAAGTACCTCGCGGGCGTGGCGATAATCGGCATTGCCGCACTTGGTGCAATTGCCCTCAGCCGCAGGTGGGATGTTCTGCGAAAGGCCCGGCTTGCTACTGGGGCGCTTCTGTTTGCAGTAGTTGCAGGCGCGTGGTTTGTGCCGGCCGCGATTGCGACTGACGGGGAGCTCCTGCGGGTTTTCTGGGAGCAGAACATCAGCCGTTCGACCTCCGCCATGCATGGGCACACAGGCCCCTTCTTTTACTACATTGCCTTCCTGCCGCTCATTTTCTTCCCGTGGTTTTCCTTTTTGCCGCGGGCGCTTGCCCAAAAGCGGCCTGAAATCGCGCCAAAAACCGGGCCATGGTTCTTTCTTATCTCCTGGAGTGCGGGTACTGTTATTCTCTTCTCCGCAGTGAGCACCAAGCTGCCGCATTATATTTTCCCCGCGCTACCGGCACTTGCTGTCTTTGTCGGCTCGCTGCTCGCAAACCCCCGGGAGCGGGAAAGTGCTCTTGCAGGCTGGCGTACTGTTTTTGCGTACCTCTCGCTCGGCATTGTGGGGCTTGCAGTTGGCGCCGGTGTGCCCGTCGCGCTTGAAAGCGGGGGGTTCTCCAACCTGTGGGTCTTTCTCCTGCCCGCCTGCGCCCTGGTGCTTGCAGGCGCCATCCTTGCAATAATTGACCTTCGTCGCAATCTGCTCAAGGCCTCTGCAACCCTCTGCTGCGGCATGGCGGGTTTTGCGCTGCTCCTGTTCCTTGTCGGCGCTCCGGCACTGAATCCAGTGAAGCTCCCGGCGCGAATCGGGCGGATTATTCAGCAGAAGGCTCAGCCCAAGGACATGGTTATCTACTGGGGTTATGTACCACCGTCTCAGGCATTCTACGCCCAGCGCAGCTTCTCTGCTTACTCACACCAGGAAATCAACCAGCACCTCGCCTCCGGCGGGCGTGTCTTTTGCATCCTGCCGTCGGCCCAGACAAATGGGCTCACCGGGCGGCTCGGCGAAGGTTTCGGGTTGGAGAAACTTTTTGAAAGCAGGGGATTTGACTTCGGCCACGGCAAGTGGCAGGTGCTTGCGCTTGTCCTTATCACAAAGGCCCCGCGGGGCTCAGACTGATTCCCGCTTGCCCCCGTCCTCAGACTCCTCGTTGTCTGTGGTGGAAGCGACTATATATATCGGCCGCTGCTTTACCTCGTCGTAGATGCGCCCTATGTACTCGCCGATAATTCCGAGGGCAAGAAGCGTCAGCCCGCCGAAGACAATAATTAGGAAAGTCGTGGTGGTCCAGCCGCTCAGGGCGAACTGGCGGGTAAGGCGCAGGTAGATTATCACACCCAGGTAAACCAGGCTTGCGAGCACGCAGAGTGCCCCCACAACCGAAACCAGCCGCAAAGGCACCCAGGAGAATGAGAATACAGCATCCGCCGCGAGGCGCAGGAGCTTGCGCAGCGTATATTTGTTCCTGCCCGCGGCGCGCTTTTCGCGATGCACATCAAGGCCTGTCTGCCTGAAGCCCACCCAGGCCCGCAGGCCCCTTACAAACCGGTTCCGCTCGGGAAAAGCCTTCAGGGCATCCACCGCCTTGCGGTTCATGCAGGTAAAGTCGCCCGCATCAAGGGGAATATCAACATCCGCCACACCCGCAAGCAGCCGGTAAAAAAACTTATATACGGCGCGCTTGAAAATATTTTCCCGCCTGCTTGCCCGCCGCGCATACACAATATCGTAGCCCTCCTGCGCCTTCTCCAGAAGATGCGGGATAGCTTCGGGCGGGTCCTGCAGGTCGGAATCCATAACCACCACCGCCTTACCGCGGGCCGCGTCAAGGCCGGCGCTTATGGCAGCCTGGTGGCCGAAGTTGCGTGCGAAAAATATGCCCCGCCACCGTGAATCCTTCTGTGCAAAGCGGGAGATAATCTCGCGGGACTTGTCGGTAGAGCCGTCGTCAACAAGAACAACTTCATAATCGCTATCCATCTCTTCAAGCACCTTGCCCAGCCGCTCGCGAAAGATAGGCAGGCATTCTTCCTCGTTGAAGACCGGCGCAACAACCGAGATTGCAGGTGCCTTCCCTGTTTTCCCTTGTGGCTCTTTCATACAGGCAGATTGTAGCCCGGCAACGCAATCAATGCAAGCCCTTTGCATTAGGGGAGAATCGGCAGTGCATAGAAAAAGCCCCGGGAACTCTTTCTCAGGGCTTTTTGCACTTCCGGGCAATCTGTCCTATTTGCCTGAACCGTTGGGCAAAAAGGTGCTCTAATCCTTATCTTCCTCGCAGCAAGAGGGTTTCTTTGGCTGGCCGCAGCAGGGAGGAGGCGCCGGCTGGCCGCAGCAGGGGCTGGGCTTCGAAGCGCAGGGGGCTTTTTTCTCCTTCAGCGCTTCAGAGCACTTCTCTTCTTTCTCTTCCTTCTTTTCCTCAGGGCCGCTGCATTTCTCCTTGTCATCACACATATCTGCTCTCCTTCCTCAGTTGCCTCGTCTCCTGCCGAAAACATTCAGAATTTCCTCGATATTATGACCAGTTTGCTCAGGTTTATCAAGCTTTTCTCAAATATTTCCATTAGTTTTGGGGGCACATTCAGTCATTCCGCCCGGAGGGGGTAGGTCTTTTGGTTTATTTCGCGAGCGCGTCCGCGATTTCGGACCACGACCCGACAGCCTTCGCTTCGGCAGGGAGGTCTTCAGGCTCGTCGGTCAGGATGAAAGCTTTCATGCCGTTGGCGAGGTAAGCCTTCGCATCTTCATCCCTGTCACCCACGCCGACGTGGAGGTTGAACCCGGCTTCTTTCCACCCGGCAAGTTGCGCTGTCTTAAACTTCTTTGCCGAGGCCAGAAACAGTTTCTTGGAAGAGTCGGAAAAGAAAACAGGGCCGTTAGGAAAACCTTTCAGTTTTAACCACTGGATTGTGACATTCAGGTAGGTGTCGTCGCGCTGGGTCAGGTAGACAATCAAGTATTTTTTTGAGAGCTCCTTCAATATCTCGACAGAGCCGGGCAGGGCGGGGATATCCTTTGTCTTGCTTGTCAGGAACTTGAGAGCCGATACATCAGCAATGGTGTGGTCAATATCACAGACAAGCAGCGGCTGCTCCGGTTTCACAACGAACACTCGCGAGACAGCGGCGGCAGCGTAGGTGCCGGTGGACTTGCTGTGAACAACGTGGGTGCCTTCGGAAAAACCTTCTTTCGCAATAGCAGCCATGCCGTCACTGTTGGTGATGGCCTCGCCAAGCTTGAGGTAAACTGATTTCCCTTCCTTGTCAGTTTTCTCCGGCTCAAGCACTTCAAAGGCGATTTTTGCGCCCTTCACGTCCCGGCCGCCGCCTTTTTCAAGCTTGGCGCGCAGAGTCGCCTTCTGGCCGACAAGAATTATTTCATCGAAGGCCCGCAGGCGCCTACGCCCGCTGCACCCGGCAAACAAAGCAACACAAACCAGCAGGAACAGAATCACAGCTTTCTTCATGATACCTCCTTGAACTCGCCACAAATGCTCATCAACATCACAATCTTAGCGAAATTCAGGACAAGGTCAATAGGCAGGCTTTAGTTTGGCAGGGCGGGAAGAATACGGGTGCAAGGTAAAAAAAGACTGGCGCAAAAGGAATCTGCTTTTACAATATGGACGGTTGCCCAGGCGGTGCAACCATGCCAGGGGGGCGAGAGAGCCTGATTGGAGAGTACCGGTGGCGCTGACTGCAAGGCAGACATTCGGGATTCTGGCCAAGGAAAACGCAGACATGCTCTGGGCGTTTTTGCTGTCGCTGGTCAGAGATAACGCTATTGCGGAAGAGCTGTTTGATGAGACTTTTTCTCTCGCCTGGAAGAAAGTTGATGCATATGACACGGACAAGCCTTTCGGGGCCTGGATACGCGGCATAGCACGGACGCTCGCAATGGCGAAGAAACGTCAACTGCCTTCAAGCAAACTTTATTATTTCGACCAGGAGACGATTGCGCTTCTTGAGGTACAGTTTTCAAAGACAACCAAGCCCCGCGGCGACAAGTGGGAAGAGAAGATGAACGCGCTGAAAAGCTGCCTCGACGCTCTGCCCAGGGCGGCGCTTGATTTAATCAGCCTGCGCTACCACAAGAACTACTCGTGCAGGGAGATGTCCAACAGGCTGAACGCTGCGCCGGATGTGGTAAAGAAGAGGCTGCAGCGGTCGCGGTCGCTGCTTCTGGATTGTGTGAGTTCCAGGCTCAGGTCTTCGGGCGCGGGCGGGGGGTAGCAAACAGTGGAGGTGCCGTGGCGGCCAAGTTAGGCGAATACATAATTGAGAAACCCCTTGGCAGGGGCGCCATAGGCCAGGTTTACCTGGCAAGGCAGGAATCGCTGGACCGCCTTGTTGCGGTCAAGGTATTGCCGAGGGAGCTTGCCACCGATGCGAATTTCCGTGCGCGTTTTGCGCGCGAGGCGAAGGCGGCCGCCGCGCTGATTCACCCGAATGTAGTACAGATATACTCGTTCGGGATTGAGAGGGATGTCCCCTACTTTGCGATGGAGTATGTCGAAGGGGATGACCTTGGAGCGAGGCTCAAGCGCGGCGAGAAGTTCGACCTCAGCGAAGTCGTGCGGATTATCAAGGGTGTTGCCAGCGCGCTGGAGTGCGCGCAGGAACAGGGGATGATACACCGCGACATCAAGCCGTCGAACGTCATGATAGGCCACAAGGGCGCGGTGAAGGTTATGGACTTCGGCCTGGCCCGGGCGACAAGCGTGCAGAGCCAGCTCACGCAGCAGGGCCTGATAATGGGGACGCCGACTTACATGTCGCCGGAGCAGGGCAAGGGCCTCAAGGACATTGATGTGCGGGCCGACCTCTACTCACTTGGCGTCGTCCTCTACAAGCTTCTGACCGGCGAGGTGCCCTTTACGGCAGACACGCCGACCGCGGTCATCTTCAGGCACATTTACGAGCCGCCCGAGCCGGTACGCAAAATCAATCCGCAGGTCCCGGAGGCTCTCGAAAGCATTGTGCACAAGCTGCTCCAGAAGAATCCGGATGACCGCTATGGCAGCCCCTCTGGGCTGATAAAGGCTCTTGAGGATTTCGAGACGGGCGTAACCGCAGCCCCGACCCGGGTGCTTCCCGCCGCCCAGCCCCCGCCGGAGTCGGAATATTTTGAGACTGCCGCGACAAGTGCAATGACAACGCGTACTGCCGCGCCGCCTGCGGGAGCCCGCACGGTTGATGAGGAGTTCTCTTTCCTTGAAGACCTGCTTGAGGGAAGTGACCCGGGCGTAATCGCGAGGGCCTCGGAACAGTTCCAGGAAAGCCCCGGCCTGCGGGAGCGCTACGTGAAGCAGCAATTTGTGCACGGCCTGATGCTTTCGCAGATAAGCATGCAGGACAGGATGGGGCGCCACAAGCGTATGACAAAAATCACGGCGCGCCTCGGCAGGGATGCAGAACCTGCCGCTGTGAGCGCGATTGGAATGACCCCCACAACATCCCGGGGAGGGAAGCGGCCACTTGTCTTGATGATAGTGATAGGTGCTATGGCCCTGGCCTTCGCCGGGCTGATGCTGTGGCTGCTTGTGCCCGTGACCCTACCCGATACCGAAGTGATTATGGAAAAGGCAGGACAAAAGGCTTTTGAGGATACGGACCGTACCTACTCGGTTGAGATTACAATGTATGTTAAGGGTGGGCGGCAGGAATTCACGGGCGAGATGTACGTGCGCGGGGCCAAAAAGGTGGTTATGGACATCCACACGCCAGACGGAAAGCTGGTCTATGGTACGGACGGGGTCAGGTCCTGGATTATCCCGCCGGAAGGCCCTATATTCACCGATAGCTACATGAAGTATCTTAACCAGAGGACCCATCCGTATGCGACCGAGGTGCCAAGACTCTCCATGGAGGAGATCATGCCGGGGCGCGAGTCGTTCAACATGCAGGTGACAGGAAAGACCAAGCTGCGCGCCCACCCGGGCCGCAAACTTGTCGAGGTGCGGTGCGCGCGTCTGGCGGGCAAAGACGAAATTGTCAAAGATGCCACATACTGGATTGAGGAAGAGAGCGGGCTCCTGGTGCAGGCCGAACTGACGCTGCGACAAGCACCGGGGGGCGCGGGCCGCAGGGATGTCACTGTCGCCTTTTCAGATGAGCAGAAGCAAATAGATTCATTCTACAGTCTCACGGCACACTGTAGTGGCAGGCGCATTTATGACCCTTCCACAGACAGGGACCGGCCTGATGAAGCGCCTGGCAGGAGAACAGGTCCCTCAACCCCGGGCACAGGCGGCCTTAAGCCGAGGTAAGGGACGGGAAATCCTGACAAATTTACAGTTCGGCGGCGGATTTGTTGTTTGACAAGCGTCGCAGCGCGCACGTACAATAGGCAAGAGTACCTCGGGCATACAAGCCCACTTCAACAGTTAAGGGGAGCCACATGAAGAAATTAGTTTTACTCGCATTTCTGCTTGTTATTCTGGCGTCAGCGCCTCTTGGAGCGCAGGACAAGCCCGAAGCACGGCCCGCAGCCGGGCCGATAGAGCAGTATCTTCCCGGCGATGTGCTTGTTTATGTTGCTGTGAATGACTGCTCGAGTTTGCCTGACTATTTCAAGAAAAGCCCGGTCTTCAAGATATGGGAAGAAAAGGAAATCCAGAAGCTTCTCAAGGAACCCTACGAAAAAGCAAAGAAAGAGATAGAAGCAGGAATCGCTGAGTTCGAGAAGGACATGGACGTCAAAGTAAAAGACATTCTCGATGCCTTCAGGGGGAAGGCGACTTTTGCATTCCTTAAGTTTGATATGGAGAAAATCAGCCAACTGGGTCGTCCGGAATTTGACCTGGTGTTAACCCTCGATGTCGGCGAGAAGAAGGAGCAGTTTATCAAGATAATCGAGAAGATACAGGCCGGCATAATAAAAGATGCAGGGCCGGGCGGCCCCGCCTTTGTGATGGAAGAGTACAAGGGACAAAAAATTTACACCTTCGGCGATGACGAGCTTTCGCTAAGCACCACCTGGCTGGGTACGACATGGGTCTTGGGTGTAAAAAAAGCAACCATACACGCTGTTATCGGCCGGTTCCTTAAAAAGGGTGACGCTGCCGACTCGCTCGCAACGAATAAGACCTTCAGCGAAATCCATAAGAGGTGCCGCGGCAGCGAAGCCCAAGTATTCATATATTACAACAGCGGAGCTATGTTGGGCTCAATGAAGAGCATGTTCCCGCCGGAAATTGCCAAGGTATGGGAGGACATGGGGCTCCTCGAGCCTTTTGTAACAGGCTACAGCAGCATTGTTGAGGCGGACGGCACCTGCCGCGACGTTTCGTGTGCGGTCGCTTCAAAGGAACACAAACTTTTCAAGCTCACCGGCGGGTCCGAGTTCGACCGGCGTTTGTACCTGCCGGCGGAGAACATAATTCTGTTTTCCAGCGCAAGCTACGACCTGACCGCCAGCTTCGACTACCTGCTCAACATAATGGCAAGCGTACCTCAGCCGCCAGGCATGCCTGGCATGCCTGGAATGCCGGGGATGCCGCGGCCGACCCCAGCCGGCGTCTTAAAAAAGCTCGAAGAAAAACTCGGGTTCAGGCTCAAAGAAGGGCTGATCAAGTCGCTCGGGACCAAGGTGAGCTTTTACGTATTGCTCCCGGGAGGCGGTGGCGCGTTCCCGGAGATGTTGCTTACGACAGAGATTTCAGACCTCCCGCTGTTTGCCAAGGTGTTCGAAAAGTTTGCCGGCAAGCTGGGCGATGAGCTCAGGCACGCGGAGTACGAGGGCTATAAAATCTACTACTTCGACCTGGACAAGCTTCTGGGTGAAGAAACAGACCTCCCGTACTGGCCCTCGATTGTACTTGCAAAGAACATGCTTATTGTGAGTTCCTCCCCGCAGGTGGCGAAAAGGGTCATCAACAATCTTGAAAAGCCTGTTGAACCCTCGGGAGACTTTAAGGCTGCACTTGCAAAGACCCCCAAGGGGTCAAGCAGCTTCGCTTTCTGCGATGTGAAGAAAGGTTTCAGCTATCTTTACAACACGTTGCTTCCTTATCTGAACAAGGAGTACAAAGGCAAAATGCCGGAGGCCCTTTCCCCGGCCAGCCTGCCGCCTGTTGAAACTTTCACCAGGCATCTTTCTTACTTCCACACTTACTCTGTCAAGGAAGGCAACGTGCTCATGAGCGAAATCGTCTCGCCTGGGGGCCCTCTGATGGGAGCCACGTCGGTAGTCGCTATCATAGCTGCTATCGCCATACCGAATTTGTTGGAGTCGAAAGCTGCCGCCAACGAGGCAATGGTCATATCTACGTTACGAATTATCTCGAGTTGCCAGGAATTGTACAACAATAGATACGGCAAATATGCAGGCTCACTGCAGGTACTTGCTGACGAAGGCTATATTGACCCGGCGTTGGCGTCAGGTGTCAAATCCGAGTACATATTCGAACTCAGAGCCGTGGGGCCCAACAAATGGAGTCTTACGGCCAGGCCGCTGCGGCCTGGTCCAAACAAGCGTTACTTCTACATTGACCAGACAGGTGTTGTCCGCTCGTCCAATACGCCCAACATCGGGCCTGGCTCTAATCCTTCGGGCAGGTAAGGAGAGGGAAAAGTGGGGAAAACAAGACAGCAGGAAAGCCAGTACAGGGAAGAAAAATCCCGCTGGGGGAAGTTCTTCGCCATTTTTATCATCTTCATACTGGTATTCGCCGCCGGGGTATGGTTCGGACAGAGCGAATACTTCCCGAAGGCAAAGGAGACTGCAGCCCGCGGTATGCGCAAAGCCATTGAGACACCGAAAACCATCCTGGAAGGCGCAACCGCGTTCGCTTCCAAAGAGGAGCTTACAGGCGCGATTGAAAGCAGTAAAGAGCTTGAGCCCAACGAAAAAAGAGACCTCAAGGTGAAAATAGAAAAGGCATATGAAGCTCATGATAACTACGACGGGCCAGAAAGAGTCCCTTTCGACAGACTCTGGGGAGAGGCCCGCAAAGAGTACGAAGAGGGGCGAAAAGACGGTAACCTCACCGGCGCCGAATTGCGCGCGGTAGTTAAGAAACTCGACGAGGCAGCCTGTCTTGTGGATTGAATCCCACCCCCATATTGCGCCAGATGAAGAAACGCGAATATCTTCTTACCTCGGAGGATGCACGAAAGCTTCTGCAGACTGGAGAAGGCTCGGCAAGCATCTCTCTTGACCTCAACTTGTCCACCACAGAGGTGTTGCTCACCCGCGGCAAACTGGTACTGCCGGGCGGGCTTGAAGTACCGGCTGAGAAACTCGGGGAAATTGCCCGCAAGAGGAAGCGCGTCTTCGCACTTAGGGAGGGCGCGGCGGCCGAGCCGCTTGAGATAGTGGGAAAGCATTACTACAAGCTTTCACCCACCGCCGGGGCGCCGACAATTGAAATTGACGGGGTGCAAATGCACCGTACCAGCGGAATTGACCCTTTTGAAGACTCGAAACTCAAGGTTCAGGGAACTGTAAGAAACGGCGACGCGGTCCTGGACACGTGCGGCGGCCTGGGCTACACTGCAATATGGGCTGTGCGTATGGGCGCTTCACGCGTGGTCTCGGTCGAAGTCAGCCCTGAAGTGCGCGAGCTTCGTGCGCGAAACCCGTGGTCAAGAGAGCTCAGCAGCTCCCCTGTCGAGCTTGTGAGCGCCGATTGCTTTGAACATGTACGCAGCCTGCCCGGCGAGTCATTTGACTCGGTTGTCCATGACCCTCCGCGATTTTCCCTGGCTGGCGAGCTGTACGGGGCTGAGTTCTACAGCCAGCTTTTTCGGGTCCTGAAACCGGGGGGCCGGCTCTTCCACTACACCGGCGCACCATACTCGAGGCGGGGCAGGCGCGACTTCCCCTCTGAAGTGGCCGGGCGGCTCTCGCAGGCAGGCCTGCGCGTCCGGCACCAGGCAGAAAAACTCGGGGTCTCGGCCCGCAAGTAACCAGAACACCTGCTTGTACTATAAGAACCGGGCCCACATTCCTGCGGGCCCGGTTGATGCGCTCGGATTCACAGCGCAGGGCGCGCCCCTATGGCACGTACTGGGCCTGGGCGGGTGAATACGCAGTCGCAACCCCGTCACCGTTGCGGAACCTTATCCTGTAGAAGTTCGTGCCGCTAAGCGGGAAGAGGTCGATATAGTAGTAGTTTGCCGCGAAAGCCTGTATTGTAGAAGCGCCTGCGAAACCAATGTTGTCTGCGCGCTGAATTTCCACACCTGTCAGGCCCGCAGTCGAGTTCGGCGGCGGGGTCACGCGGATATACACGCTGCTGGTCGAGCCGCCGACAACATCAAGCTTCACGTAGTCAAATATCCAGTTCACG
>CAYWBA010000029.1:0-14630 GCA_964455955.1 uncultured Planctomycetota bacterium
AACCTGCTGCCGAAGAAGGTCTACAATCGCCGCCAGATAGTCCGCAAGCAGCCGATGTTTGTTCTTGCCGCCTCGCTTCTCCTGATTCTTATCCTGCTGATGTACTTCTCAGGTTCAAGCAGGATTAAGACCCTCGACAACTCACTCGATATGGCAAAGCAGGAGCTTGAGGACCTCAGGGAGGTCGAGAAAAAACTTTCGAAGGTTGGAGATTACACCGGCCTGCAGGCAAACTGCGAGAAGCTTGTCCAGTTCGCAAAACGCCGCAACCTGCCTGTTGATGTAATCAACAAGATAAACGAGGCCCTGCCCGCCAACCTCGAGTTGATACCCGCGCCTCTTATGGGCAAGTATCGTGACGAGTTGTACCCGCCATTTCCCGAAGACCTTATGGAGCAGGCCAACAAGCAAAAGGTCTGGCTCCTGGGCCTCCAGATGGCAGCCGTAACCGAACCGCCCCAGGAGGCGGGCATCGAGGTAACGCTCACTGCGGCGATAGTAGCCGGTACCGGGGACAGGGACTCCCTCGCGCGCGTAAAGCGGATAATTGCTAACAAGGTTATGGAACAGTTTGGTCTTGACAAGGACAAGGATGTCCTCGTGTTGCCGCCTGATAGAGGCATTAGAAGCCTTTCCCTGGACGGGAGGCTGGACCGGATGCCGGACGGCTCGCGCCAGTCATACTACAAGTTCGACCTCAAGTGGAAGGTGCTGTTTGAGAAAACCGGCCAAGAGGCGCCGAAAGGAAGTTCTGAAAAGAAGGAAAAGTAGCGTCAGTCAACTGCTTTGGAGCGAAGTTTCATGAAGAAGCACTTAATGTGGGTTATCCTCGGGGCTATAATTCTCGTTGAAATAATTATCTATTTTACTTATGTCTCTCCGCAGGCTGGCCTGATTGAAGAAAAGACAAAGGCGCTGAAAAAAGAGCTATACGGTAAACGCAAGAAAAAGAAGAAGGCAAAAGGTGGCCTGAAGCACTACGTGGAACTGGGCGGAGACCTGCCTGCCATGCAGGCTGTCAACCGCCAGGAGGAAAACAGAAATATACTTGAGGCCGAGTACAACAAGTGCCTTGCATTCTACAAGCTTGTGGACAGCCAGCACCTGAAAAAATGGTTCCTCGAGCTCGGTCTTGTTAGTTGGAACGCCACGCCGACCCTGGCGCAATTTCAGTCCCAGTATAAAGACCAGTTCGCCCGGCTGGCCGAACGCTGCAAGAAAAACAATATCGAAATAAGCAACAAGAGCGATGAAACGTTGAAGCTCACAAGCGAAGAATCAAAGATGGTGGCGGAGTACCGCAGGCTTGTAAAGCAGTTAGACCCCACAGAAACAAGTCCCATGGATAGAGGAGGCGGTTTCTGGGAAACCAACCAGTTGACCCAGCAAAACGTGCGCACCGCGCAGAAGCAGTATTGGATTCAGGAAGAATTCGTCAACGCGCTGATTGCGGCCAGGGGAAGCCGGCTTGTCTACGTCTCCTTCCACCGCGAGGCCCAGCCGGCACGTGCTGCCAAGAAAGATGATGAAAAAGCACCCAAAGACGCTATCGAACAGCTTATGGAACGCATACCCGTCACCGTGGTGGCCAGGATGCACTACGGCTCAATCTCAGCAATGCTCAACGCCCTGACCGTCTCGGGCATTAACATGGAGTTCAAGGGGCTGAAGGTTGTCAAGCCCCCGCTTGCTGGCGTAAAGACAAAACACTGGGATTCAGTAACGTCAGGCGTGGAGTACAAGCGGGATGATGAGGATTTTAACGGCGTTTTCCCCAAGATTATGGATAAAGACGGCGGCGTGGACTTTGGGGAAAAGCTCATAGACCAGAAAAACAGGCTCCCCGGCCAGGACAAGCTCCTGGACGAGCCGCCTGTGCTTGTTGAGTTCTCGTACGACGTGCTGGATGTTAAAGGTAACTAATATCCATGCTGGTTAACCCTGCTTCCGTTTGAGAAGGGAAGGAGCCAAACATGAGCAATAGCGGCATAAAAGGCCTGTTGCTTGCACATGTTGAAAAGCTGGTGGTGGTTTTGGTCCTGCTTATCATAATCATCTACCTTATCTGCCTCGCGGTCAGCCCTTCAGCACCCAAGAAGCTCAAGGTTCAAACAGAAGAATACATCGAGAAAATCCAAGGAGCCATGAACAACCCGAACCTGCCGGAAAGCGTTGAGGTAAACTACGCCCAGGAGGTAAAGCAGGCATTTGTGGAAGTCCCGCCTGCCGGAAGGGAGCCGCAATGGTTCGCCTACAAGAGGCCATATGTAGTACGCAAGGCCAAGTTCAGGCACCCTGACCAGCCTACGCACCTGCCACCGAGCCTCACGGCCGAGAAGGACATAGGGCAGGTCAAGCTGGCCTGGTCTGACTCCGCCCAAAACCAGTTCGTGAAAATTACAGGATATATCCTTGAGCGCAGGGAAGGCGAAAAAGGCAAGTGGAAAGAGCTTGTGAAGTTCGAAGCCGATGTTAAGGAACATCTCGATACCACTGCGAAGCCGGAAATGAAGTATTTCTACAGGCTGACCTCCGTCGCCGAACCGGCAGCCAGAGGAGTGCCATTCAACAACCCTGAAGAAACATGCAAAATGCTAACAGTTGAAATCCTGTTCAATCTTAAGTTCGATACAGCGCACATGGACATTCTCGGCAATGTTCCAGACCCCAACACCAGGATTGGTATCGATGTGACGCGCTTGAAGCCCGGCGGACAAGCGGACAAGAAAAAAATTACTCTCAGACGCGGCGATGAAATTGTGATTGAGGGCTTCAAAACAGGCTGGAAGCTAAAGGATTTCGGTGAAAAAAACTTCAGTCTGGGCATAAAAGAGCACTTCATCATAATAGTCAAAGAGGGCATGGAAAAAAGAATCCCGCCGCTGGGAGAGAAAGAAGATAATAAATAGCCCCCTCTGCGATTAAAAAATTTACTGCTTTCGTGACATCTCCGTGACAAGTTATTCTTAGTGTATTAACTGGCAGAATTTGCATCGAAAACGTTCAACAGTGTTGGGAGGAAATAGATGAGAAGCGCTGCACATTGCCTGGCACTTACGCTATTGCTGGCTGCTCTTGCAGGTATCACACTCGGCTGCGGCTCCGCCCCGGTAAGGGAAACCGGCCCGGTTGCAGAGGGAGGGTTTGAAACCCCCACTCAGCCCGATTCCTATGGCGAGGAGGAGACCACTGCCCCGGACGAAGAAGCGCCGCTGCCCGAAGGCGGTGCGAAACGAGAGCTTTCCGTCAGCGAAGAGACCCATAGAATTATGGAGGTCTTCGGCGTAGAGGAAGGCGCCAGGAAAGAAACCGCGGAAAGGTTTTACCGCTCCGGGCTGAACCTGTACAGGCAACTTCGCTACCAGGAAGCCGCCCACGACCTGCGGATCGCGGCACGTCTCGACCCGCAGCACGAAAAGGCGAGAACGCTGCTCTTCGAGGTGCTCTGGATTCTCGGCGAGCGCAAGGGCGAAGTCCACGACGTCGCGCGCCAGCTTGTCCAGGAACGGCTGACCGCAATCCAGCAGGCCCAGGCCGAGATGGAACGTGTCTATGTCGAGGCCCGCAGGCTCTTCGATGACAAAGAGTTCGAAGCATCCATCCAGAGGTTCGAGCGGGTACTCGAGATTATCCGGTGGTTCCCACACTTTATTGACAAAAAGGGATACGAGGATGCCGCCAAGTTCTGGATAGGACTGGCAAGAATAGAGGCGGCAGAGAAAAAAGCCTTTGTCAGGCACAGGCAGGAAGAAATTGTTCAGCAGCGCAGGGAGCATGAGCAAGCCCAGGACTACCGCTATGCGCAGGCCAAAATCAAAAGCCTTATGGAAAAGGCAAAAGATGCCATAATGCGCGAGAAGTACTCGCGTGCTGAGGGATTGCTTGACAAGGTGCTGAAAGTCGATCCCCGCTATGACGAAGCGATGCGGCTTCGCGCTTACGCGGTCAAGCACCGCCACCTGAAAAACTCTCTACGCAATATCTATAACAAGGTGGAAGAACTGAAAAGAGCCATGGAAAACGTCAACACGGTCGCAATACCTTACACAGACCTCGTAATGTGGCCGAAAGAAAGCGACTGGGAGATTATTTCCCAGCGCCAGATACCTATCCTGGCGATGATAAAGGAAGAAGAAAGCCCGGCCGTAATCAAGATAAAAAGCAAGCTCGAAAACCAGAAAGTTACTATCAACTTCTCAGATACCAACTTCGAAGAAGCTATAAACTTCCTCCGCGATATCACCGGGCTGAACTTCGTCATCTCAAACAGCGCCTCCGAACTTGTCACAGACAAAACTGTCACGCTCAGGCTCAGAGAAATACGTCTTAAAAACGCCCTTGCACTTATACTCGCAAGTGACCCAAGCCTCAAATGGTCTATCAAGCACGACGTCATCTACATCTCAACAGAAGAGGCCGAGCCGCCTGAACTCTTCCTCGAGTTCTACAACATCTCGGAAATAGTCCAGAAGGTGCCAGACTTCCCCGCACCACAAATCGCCCTGAGCGATATTGCCGAGCCGTGGAAGCCGGATAGCGCCAGCGGCGGGGGTGGCGGCGGCGTCATTGACCTCGGTGATGACGACGATGACGAAGATACAGTCGGCGCCGGTTTCGACTGGGCAAAGCTCGAGGAGCTTATTGAGCAGATGCTTGGCGAGGACGACGAAGGCGAGATACGTTATGCCAAAGGACTCCTCATAGTCCGTAAATCACTCGAAGCGCACAAAAAGATTCAAAAGCTCCTTGCCACCTTGCGCAAGACAGTCGGCATAATGGTCACTGTTGAAGCAAGGTTTATTGATATACAGGATAACTTCCTCGAGTCACTCGGTGTTGACTGGAAAGACCTGCCCTTCTCGATTAACGACATTGACGGGCCCGGGCCACCCGGCGTGGGCGGCACTGACATCAACGCGGGCTACCAGTACTCCACTGTAGGCAATGACGGAGTAATACAGAACGAAGTACGCGGCTCCGTCAGACAGATTCTCTCCTTGCCGGTTGCGGCGGGTTTCCCGTTCAACATGTCTGACATCGGCGGCCTGGCGGTCCAGTACAACTTCGCCCAGGATTACCAGGTACAGGCCATACTCGACGCGGTAAGCAAGAGTTACAAGTCGAACGAGCTCACCGCGCCGAGAATAACAGTATTTAATACCCAGCGCTCGCACATCCTCGCAATCTACCAGGAAGCCTACCTCGCAGACCTGGATATCGAGATTACGATGGTGCCGGCTATAGTGCCCGTTATTGGTATCCTGAAACACGGCTCTATCCTCGAAGCGAAGCCTGTCGTCACCCACGACAAAAAATATGTTCTCCTGGAAATCAAGCCGACCATGGGTGTTGACCTCACAGGCCTTACCACGGACCGCGCAGGCCGGCGTATGGTCCTGCAGGGCGGCCTTACATCAGTTGACATCGAGCTGCCCACAATCTCGCTCACCAAGATACGTACCACGGTCGTTGTGCCTGACGGCGGTACCGTGATTATCGGCGGCCTGAAGAACATGCTCGACTATGAAGGCCAAACTAATATCCCGCTTATCGGGCGCATCCCGCTCATCAAGAACCTCTTCCGCAAGAAAGGCCGCATGAGGCTGCGCAGAAGCTTGATTGTCCTGCTCAGGGCAGATATCTCAATCCTGCGCGAGAAGGAGCAACAACTGTTCGGGACCAGTAGCTGGTAATATCAGGGCTAACAACCGTTTCTTCCCATGAGTCCAGCGCAATACAGGCGCTGGGCTCTTTTTCCCCCAGGAGGAAATATCGTGAAAAAGGTAATGCTTGTTGTCGCCGCCGTCCTCCTTTTCGCCTGCTACCTCGCAGCGCAGGACAAGCCACAAGAAGACCCCTCCGCAGAAGCGAAGAAGAAGCTGCTGCTGCAAGTGGAACCAATCAAGAAGATTGTAAGCGAAATCAGGGGCAAGCAGTTCCTCGAGGACTTCAAGGTCGGAATCAAGACGAAAGAGCAGTTGCGCGAATTCATCCTCGAAGAGGTTGAAAAGGAAGAGGCCCGCAAAGAGTTTGAGAAAACGCGCAAGATACTCCTTAAGCTCGGCCTAATCCCGCCCAAACTCGACCTCAAGAAAACATTTGTGGACGTTCTTACCGAGCAGGTCGCCGGCTTCTACGACCCCGACGCAAAAGAGCTCTACCTTATGGAAGGCTCCATGACAGGCGGGCCGTCGCAAGAAATGACAGTCGCACACGAGATACTGCACGCACTGCAAGACCAGTATTTCTACATAAACGCGATGGTCCTGGCAATCCGCCACAACGATGACCGCCAGCTCGCCACCTTCAGCATCATAGAGGGCGAAGCAACACTGCTGGGCTTCGAATATCTGCTCAAAAAGCAGGGCATGTCAGTACTGACAGTACCCATGGATATAGGCAAGATGATGCAGCAGATGATGGAAGGCCAGCTAACAATGACACCCGCGCTTGCAAACGCCCCGAGGTTTCTGAGAGACACGCTGCTTTTCCGCTATATTGAAGGTTCTTCACTCGTCCAGAAGGTGCTCAAGAAATACAATTCATGGAAAGAGCTCGACCGCCTTTTCGACAATCCCCCTATCTCCACCGAGCAGGTAATGCACCCTGAAAAATTCCTCGGCGAGATGGACTACCCCGTCCGAATCCTCCTGCCGCAGCTCCACAGGCGAATTGAAGGCAAGTGGAAGGAAATTGAAACAAACACTATGGGCGAGTTTGCCGTGAAAACACTTCTTCGGGAATTCTTGGATGAGGCGACCGCAACAACCGCCGCTGCCGGCTGGGACGGCGACTCCTTCACAATGGTCGAGGCGAAGGAAAAACCGGATATCCAGATTTTCGCGTGGCTTTCCGTCTGGGACTCTCCAAAAGATGCGAAAGAGTTTGCCGAGGCTTACGCGTTGGCTCTTAATAACCGGTTCAAGACAAAAGCCCGTAAGACCAGGACAGGCTACTTCCTGGAAGTGCCCGGCAAGGAAGAAATGACCCTCGTTGAGCTTGCAGGGACGCAGGTCCTTGTCATCCAGGATGCGCCCGCATCGCTGCTGCCAGGAATCCGCTCCGCGATGCTCACGTCTCGCAAGATAGAAATGCAAGAGAGCGACTTCCGCGACCTCTCAAAGCAAAAACTGGACCTGACGCCGGAGCCGGCCGAGCCACCCAAACCGGCCGAGCCGGAGAAAAACGACAAATAGAGCAAGCCGCGGGCGGGTAGAACCTGGTGCTGCAAGCACTTCTGAGGGCGGCGCC
Organism: uncultured Planctomycetota bacterium; assembly: GCA_964455955.1. GTDB lineage: Bacteria > Planctomycetota > SKW154 > SKW154 > DAOVDS01 > CAYWBA01. The sequence continues at coordinate 7,252 of CAYWBA010000029.1, forward strand.
TTGTTGCCGGCCACGTGGCTGGTGGCGCGCCACCTTTCCTTTTTCTCCTCTGTTTCTTGTTTTCTTAACCAAGATTTCTTCCCTCTCCGTACTTCTGTGGAGTTACCAACCTGGCGGGTTGCTTCAGCGCGCGGTTTGTGGTATTATATTGTATTGGCAGAATCAGTATAGCTGTGGAGGCGGTAGAAAATGAAGCAGCCAAAGTTCGAACTTCCCGAGGACAAAAAAGGCGGGAGAACGGGAAGGATAATTCTTTTCCTTGGCAGCGTTGTGGCAGTCTGCTATCTTCTAACTCTCTTCAGCAAGGACTATGTTTCCATTTACATCAGGTCAGCCGTGATGCTGCCTGTCCCCACACAGATTGTAATAACTGCCTCGCAATACATGTGGGCTATTGCACTGGGCGCTGCAGTTCTGACCATTCTCCTCATTGTTATCACAAAATCCGGCAGGGTTTTTACCGTCCTTACAATACTCGTCTGGCTTACAGGCGCTGCCGCCTACACCGCTCTCTGGCTGCCGAGCCGGTTACTCACAGCAGCCGCGGGAGGATAGCTCTGTGCCGTTAAGGCTCCCCTTGGTGGTGGTTGCCCTGGTGGCTGTATGCGGCTGCACGGCGCAGCTCGGCCTGGTGTCAGCAACATCCTGGGGCTGGCAGGCACATGTACCTTTGGCCGGGCGAACGAGGGGCAGCTTCTCTCTGGGCTCGGAGGTGCATCTCTCGCTGGTGCCCCCGGAGGCCGAGGGTGATTTGGGCCTGGAGCTGGCTTTGCCTTATGAGGAACGTACCACCAAAATGAGGCATGCGGCGAATCTGTCAAAGGGGGACTTGAGGAGCCAGAGCACCGGTGTGGGGTGCAGATGCGTTTACCTTAGGAGTGCGGAAACGGGCAAGAAATACCTGTGGTTCGGAACAGGCCCCGAGTACCACTGGAACAAGTTTGTGCCGTCAGATTCCGAGCTTGCGACCGCAGCGCTCAGCGGCATAGCCTACGACGAGGACATAAAGGATTGTTTTGGCTGGTCTGTTTGCGCGGGCTGCGATTTTCTGCCCTGGGGAATATTCATCCTGGAAGTCAGCTATCACTGGCTCTCCACCAAGACTGTGGTGGAAGGAATTGATAATGGTATTCCGTTCAGGCGCAGCAGACGCGAAAGAATGGAGTGGCTGTCATCTTTTCTTGGGCTCAGATTGAGGTTTTGATTGAATTAGACAAACAGGACAAACAAGAGTCAGGCGGAGCGGAATGTTCTTGACAGCCACGCGCAGAGGTGGTTGAATACATTTAATGAGTCTTTGAGAATTTTCTCGGAGACGGTCTTCTCTTTCATGCTGTCCCGGAGGAAGGGTGTTTCTTACCTTCAAAAAAGAGTATAAGCCGCTTATACGCGAGGGCCGTAAGACACAGACTGTGCGCGTGTGGAAGAAGTGCAGGCTGCGCGTGGGGATGGTGGTTTTCTCGCCCGGTCTTGGCAGGCTGCGGATAGACGATATTGCCGAGATGAAGCTCAGCGAGCTTACTTACAAGGATGCTAAGCAGGATGGGTTTAACAGCAAGGCCCAGTTCCTGAAGGCAATTCGGAAGCTGTATAAGATTGGCGACGCCAAGGGTACTATGTGTTTCAGGATACGGTTTAAGTTCCTCGGCACTTCAGGCGGGCCGGCCGGGAAAGAGAGGCTGTCAAATAAGGTCTCTGCGAGGGCTGGACGAAAAAGTAAGAAACGAGCTGCAAGCAGCGATACCAATGCGAGCAGTGCGTGCAAGAAGAAATGCGCTAAACCCAGGAAAGATGCCAGGGCTGAGTCAGGAAAAAGGGTAAAATCACAAAAACAGAGCCGCCTCTTTCGTCCATTGTAGAACGCAGGGCAGGTAACAGCGGGCCGATGTGCCGGCACTTCATGGCTTCCTTGTGCCTAACCAAATTCTAAATTTGGCTTGACTTTAGACCTCACACTACTATACTGTCCTCATCTTGTAAGAATTAAGAAAGCCATGCAGCAAGGAAAGGGGAGGAACCAGAAATGGGACGAACCCGCGCACTCAGTCTTCTTCTCGTTTTCACAGTCAGTCTCGTCGCGAGCCTGATATTCTTCTGCTCGATAAAGGCGGTCGCACAGGAGAACGATGGCAAGATACGCGACCTGTTCCGTAGAGGCCGTGATGAGTTTAAGGAAGGGCGCTACGAGGCAGCCTACGAGACTTTCAACCAGTGTCTTGCACTCAAGCCGGGCTACAAGTTGGCCCTGGAGCTTCGCCGCGAGGCCGGGTTCCAGTTCTTCGTCGAGGCACTTTCCAGGGAGGGAGACCTTGGTTTCGTGCTGAGAAAGTTCCTTGAGATAATTGAGAAAAAGACTCCTATCGAGAAACCGGACGTGGAGAAGGTCAAGCAGCTTCTGGAGAACATCAAGTCCGACGATTACCGCAAGAAGTACATGGCAATTGAGAACCTGCTCACGGAGGTCGGCCATTACTGTGTTCCTTACTGTGTCGAGACGCTCGGTGACCGCGGCGCGGACAAGTTGCGCACAGACCTCATTGTCCTGCTCTGGCGGATGGAGCAGGACGCGGTGCTGCCCGTTATCGAGATTCTGAACTCGCCTGACTCATTCACCCGCCAGAATGCTGCAGTTATTCTCGGCCATATCGGTGACCGCAGGGCAGTTCCCGCGTTGCTTGCAAGGTGGGAAGATACTGAAAACGAAGACGACCATGTAAGAAATACTGCCAGAGAGTCGCTTATCAGGATTACAGGGGAGAAAGACCTTGCAGCCCTTAAGCCGGCCAAGGTTGGGTACTATGAGCTTGCTGAACATTACTACTACGACGACCTGGCTATTATCATCAGCAACTACACTGACTGGCTCTACTGGTTCTGGTTTGAAGAGGAAACTGACATCGACAAGAAGCTCGCCTACCGCAAGGTGGACCGGTTTGAGTACAACGAGCTTCTGGCCGAGGAAGCGTGCTACGAAGCGCTTGCCCTGGACAATGACTATGACGAAGCCTGGACCCTGCTTCTTTGCGTTCTCTATGCGGAACTCAACGAAGTGGAATCTGCTCTGGAGATTATGTCTCAGAAAGACGACATTGACCCCTCGGTCTTGGACAAGTTCAGGCAGAAGCGCAGGATTAACGAAAAGTGCCGGACTATCTGCTACGCCCGCGGCAAGAGGCAGCTTTACAAAGCGCTCCGCCGTTCCCTTGACGACCGCAACGCCCTGGTGACCGTGTCTTGTATTTATGCGCTTAAGGACCTGGCTGCGGACGGAAGCCTGTTGCCGGGTGTCCATGTTCCACCATCCCCCGAGGAGGAGATGGCGCGTCGTGAGGGCGAAGCTCCTGCCCCGGAACCGGGGCTGAGTGAAGGCGCAAGCCTGGTAGCTGCACTGAACTTCAACGACAAGCGGGTTCGCTATACTGCGGCTGAGGCACTGGTTTACATGAACCCGAAAAAGCCATTCGAGGACGCGAACAAAGTCGTGGAGACACTAATTGAAGCGCTTGGCGAGAGTGCGCCAAGGGTTATCCTTATTATCGAGCCTGACCACCAGATAGCAAACCGGATGATACATTTCGTGAGGGAAATCGGCTATATGCCTATCCTCGAGAAAACAGGCCTCAATGGCTTGTCTCGGGCTAAAACTTTCCCAACACAGGACATGATGATAATCTCGACCAGTCTGCCCGACATGAAGGCTTTCGAGATTATCGATGCGCTTCGGGAAGACTACCGCACCAAGGATATGATTGTATTTGTAATGTCGCCTGAGGTGAGGATGCGTGCAGTAAGGAGTCTTTACGCGGGCATCGCCGACGACGTTATATCCAACAAGATTGACAAGCTTGTTCTGCGTGACAAGCTTGACAAGGCTTTCTCGATGCCGCAGGCCCGCCAGGATTCCACCGCAAGGGCTATCGAGATTTCGAGGAAGGCTGCTGAGGCTCTCGCGGCCATTGACCTGGCAAATCCCCTCTTTGATGCCTCGCAGGCAATTGACCCGCTTGAGCAAATCCTGGAGCGTGGCACCACGGACGAGCCGCGCAGGCTCGACTACGACGTGGTGCGGCTGCCCGCTATGGTTGCGCTCGGGAGGCTTGGCGACTCTGCGCGCAGGACAATTGACACCCTGTGCAGCATATTCTCCAACAACAACAATAAGAAGGAGATTCGTGTGGGCGCGGCGAATGCCATAGGCGAGATTGTCCGGCCCAAGCAGGAGGGCAGCGCGCTTGTTTACGCATCGCTTAGGGAAGGGATCAACGACAACGAGCTGGAAATTCAGAACGCGGCCGCCAGGGCGCTTGGAAAGGCTGAATGGCTGGGACCGGAGTACTTCGGACTGTTCACAGACCAGCGGCCTCACAAGAACAAGAAGTAACAGTTAAGGAGAGATTAACGGGCCGGCATGACCGGCCCGTTTTTTATTGTCCAGCTACCCAGATACTCAGTTGCTTTCCTTGCGCCCGGCAAGCAGAGGGAGAAACATTCTTGCTCCTGATAGAAGCACGAGGCAAAGAAGCCAGTCGATAATAAGCACACTTACCAGGAAGAGCTTGAAGCCGGATTCAATGTGGGTTGCCGCAACTGACAGGATGCTGCCAGCAGTAACAGCCTTGAAAAGACCCCAGATATCCCTGCGCTTGACTTTTTCCCATTGAATTGAGTACACCCGGAAGGAAAGGAAGAAAAGAAGCTTAATCATTATAATAGCAGGCAAAACAATCGGTATGTGCTGCTCAAGATAGTCGGGTATCTGCCAGTCGAAGCGTATGAAGTATGCTGCGACGTAGGCTGCCGTGAGAGCGAAGACATCAAAAATCGCCAGTCCGGCCGCCCTGCGGTACCTGCCGAACAGCTTTGCCGCCAGAGCCGCGCTGTTCGCATCAGGCTCGTGCGAGTATACCTTCACCTTGCCAAGCAGGAATGCCACAAGCAGCAGTGCCGCGCCTGTAAGCCCTGCAATCAGTATCATCACCACTGTCCCGGCTCTTGCAAGAATGCTTGCCGCGCCAAGCACGAGGCATATCACGTAGAACAGAACCGCGGCTTTGCGCTCGGAGAGGCCCAGCATGATAAGATGGTGTGCTGTGTGGTCTTTGCCGCCGGTGGAAATCGACCGGCCGTGGCCCTTGCGCAGTATCGAGACAAAAACCATGTCGAAGAGCGGCACGCCGAGCACCATCACAGGCACGAGCAGGGTGACAAGGATGTTGGTCGCCTCCCGGTACGTTGCAGTGACACCCAGCGCGGCAAGTGCCATGCCCAGGAACAGGCTTCCAGAGTCGCCCATGTATATTTTGGCAGGGTGAAAGTTGAAAATCAGAAAGCCGACACAGGCGCCGCAAAGCGCCGCCGCTGCAAGTGCTGTCTGCGAGTGTTCTGGTGAGGAGGCGGCATGAAACACAAGCACCCCAGCACAGATGGCGCATACTCCGGCCGCAACGCCATCCATGTTGTCAAGCAGATTGACGGCGTTCGAGATGCCGACAAACCACAGGATAGAAAGGGGTATGCCTATGGTGGGGAACCATATGTTTACATATACCCCGCCGTATATCAGAAGGCATGCTCCTGCTATCTGGCCTATGATTTTTACGTTGGGCCTGAGCGAGTAAATATCATCCAGCAGGCCCAGGAGGTACAGAAGGCCGCAAGTGGCAAATACGTAGATAACCTTGGAATCAGGCTCTCCGAAGATAAAGTAGGAGATAGCAAAACCTGCAAAAAGCGCCGTCCCGCCCAGCAGTGGAGTTGCCTTTTTCCCCCAGCGATTTGCATCAGGCTTGGAGGTAAGACCTGCTTTGCGTGCAAGGTGGATTAGGGCAATAACAGCCGCCGAAGCAATTCCGGCTGCCGCCAGGGCCGCAACTCCGTATTTGGTGTAACCTGTCATAATACCGTGTTCCGCATATTCCTGCCCGAATGTTAGCACGCAGCCCGTCTTCCTGCAACTGCTGCCTGGCCCATGAGGATTCGCTCAACTCCTTCTTCTCAAGAGATGCCTGTAGAGCGACTCGTGGCCCTCGAGAGACTTTTCCATGGAGAGATTTCCCTTTGCAAATTCCCTGCCTGCGCGCCCCATCCTCTCCCGTAAAGGCTCGTCGTTGACAAGCGCGAGAACCGCTTCTGCAAAGACCTCGGGGCTGCGGCTGTCTACGAGTATGCCGGTGCGCGCGTGAATAAGATGTCCGGCCCTTTTCTTTCCTGGAAAGATGTCGGGCACCCCGCCCACCGCAGTTGCGACAACAGGTTTCCGGCAGGCCATAGCTTCTATCAGAGTGACAGTCGTTGCTTCGTTCAGGCTGGTAATCGCCGCAACGGTGGAGTCCGCGTAGATGGCGGCGAGGTCTCGCCGCCAGCCGAGGAAATGGACGTTGTCTCCTATCCCAAGCTCGCTGCTGAGCCGCTCGAGTCCTGCGCGCAGCTCGCCATCTCCGACAATGAGAAAATGCGCATCAGGTTTCTGGCACAATAATACCGCTGCGGAGCGCAGGAAAAGAGCGTGGTCTTTTATAGGACATAGTCGTGCAACTATCGTCACCACAGGCGCATCACGGGGAATTGAAAGCTCACTTCTTATGCGCCCTGCCTCTTTTTCGCTTGATAGAAAAGGCGCGAGGTCTATGCCGAACCATATGACTTTCCCCTTGTTGACAGGGACTATTCTGAGTGTTTTGACAAGGTCTCTGCACAGGGATGGTGAGGTGGTGATAACAGCATCTGTTATGCGCGCCAGGAGGCGTTCAATGGAGGAGAAGATTTTTGTCTTTATTTTCCCGAAATAGTGGCGTAGCGTGTGCCCGTGAAAGGTGTGGACAATAGCAGGAACGCCGGCAAGGAAGCCGGCAACCCGGCCCAGTGTCCCTGATTTTGCTGTATGTGTATGGACTATGTGAGGGCGAAACTTCAGGATGATGCCCAGAATCTTTAGGAAAGCGACAATATCGCGCAGAGGATTGATATCTCTGGAAAGGGAACGGATGAATAGCGGCTTTACCCCGTGTTCCTCGGCGAGATAAGACATGTCTCCCTCATTTCTGAGCAGGCGCCCGGCTACAAGGAGGCATTCAAACTCGCCGCGGTTGAAGTGTTCTGTTATTGAGGCGACCTGAATGGCTGGCCCGCCGATGTTGAGCCTGCCGATTATGGTTAATATGCGTATCTTTCCACGGGACGGACGGAGCTGCTGAGAGGTTGCCGCGCTGTCTGCCTTTACACGCCGTCGCACTCCAGTTCTCCTAACATGTGCCCCATTTTGTCCCGCTTGCAAGTGAGGTATTTGACATTTTTGGGATTGGGAGGTATCTCAATCGGGACTCGCTCGACCACCTCGAGGCCGTACCCTTCAAGCCCAACTATTTTCCGGGGATTGTTGG
>CAYWBA010000030.1:0-14622 GCA_964455955.1 uncultured Planctomycetota bacterium
AGGCATAATACGTACTTCACCCGTCTTGTCGATAAAAGCATATTTGCGCCCCTCCTTAGCGCAGGAAAAGTTTGCAATCGTGAGGCAGGTGAGCAGCAGAGCGACGAGTTTCTTCATGGGTACTCTCCCGTGGCATGCGGCAGACAGTTCTACTTCCTGCTTTGTTCTTTGTACCAGTTGAGCCATTTGGCGTGGTCGGTGCCGAAGTCCTTGCCGGTGATTTTTCGCAGTGACTTGCGGGCCTTGGCTGTGATGCGCCAGTTCTCCTCTTTAAGTGCCTCGATTAGCGGCGGGATGCCGGACTCATCACCTATATGGCCCAGCGACCATATCACGCAGAGGCGGACGTTCCAGTTCTTATCTTTTATAAGCTCAACCAGAGCGGGAATGGCGGACGGGTCGTTTATCCAGCCGAGCGACTCTGCGGAAGATTCCCTGATGCGCCAGTTCTCGTCTTTCAGAAGTTTAATCAAGTGGGGAGCGGCTGACGGGTCTGACAGCTCACCAAGAGCCCACGCCGCGCAGACACGGACGTACCAGTTTTCATCAGATAGAGCCTTGATTAACGCACGGACCACGCGCTTGTCAGTCGCCTCAGCTATGTACCCGAGCGCCTCCGCAGCAGCCGAGCGGACCCGGCTGTCTTCATCGCCGAGAGCTTCAATCAGTGGTTTTACTGATGCCTTGCTTGAAATGCTTGCCAGCGCGTGAGCGGCACTGGCGCGGACATAGCTGTCTTCATCCTTCAAGGCGTAAATCAACATCTTCGGGTCTGATATGCCTCCTATCTTCGCCAGGAGCCAGGCGGCGGAAGAGCGAATATTCACATCTGAATCTTTCAGCGCATCAAGCAGGAAAGGGACGGCAGGTTTGCCAATATCTGAGAGGTCATCCAGGGCCTTGTCTCTTTGCTCAATGTCCTGGCTTGCGAGCTTTTCAATAAGCTCCTTTACAAGTTTTACTTCATCCCCGGTGAGTTTTTTTAATGTTTCCTGCTTCTGCCTGCTTTCTTCCTGCTTGGCTGTTGACTGGCAGGAGAAAGCGAGGGCAGCGAGGCATACGAATAAGAAGATAGTTGTTTTCTTCATTGGCGGCCTCACGATTCTATCTCATAGGGTCACTGTTTCCGTCAGCGACAGGGTCCCGTGCGCTCTTGCAGCTTCTGTGCTTAATAACGCCTGTCTGGTCAATGAAGAAGCTGCGTGTGCCTGTTTTTCCCGGCTTTACGGGCCAGGCCACGCCCGACCACTTGTTTCTCCCCGAGTTGTCAGCATTGAAGTAGTAGCCGTGCGTCTTGCCGGAGCCGAGCTTCGGGTCTATCATGCCCGCGCCTGCGAGCTCTTTCAGCGTGGCGTATCTTCCGTACCTGTTATTGTAAAGCTCCTGAGCGGAGCTCATAGTTCGCAGGGCGCTTACGGCAGAGGCCTCCGCCGCTGCCGCATCCACGGCCACTTTTTCCTCCGGTGCTCTCCAGGCGTACTCGCCCTTCTCCGTAACGTATCCGAGCCTGCCGCCTTCAGAGACAAGTGACAGGCCGTTGCAGAAACTGCAGGCCTTGTCGAACTTGAACCCGGTTGCCATCTTCCCCTTCTTGTCTATGAAGCCCCACTTGCCTTTCAGGCAGGCTGCGGCCAGGCCGCTGCGGAAGTCAAGAGTTTCATCAAATCTCGCCTCGATTACAAGCTTGCCTGTCCTGTCAATAAACCCGTTCTTCCCACTGACTTGCACTGCGGCCAGGCCCTCGCTGAAGGAGCGGGCGTTTTCGTAGCCTGCTTCAATAACTATTTTTCCTGTCTTGTCCGCGTATCCATACTTTCCGCCTGTTTTCACCGGCGCCAGGCCGTCCGAGAAATCCCCTGCGCCGTCGAACTGCCGCTTGACTGCGACCTTTCCTGTCTTGTCAATAAAGCCCCACTTGTCCTTCTCCTTGAATGCGGCCAGCCCCTCGTGAAAACTGCGCAGGTAATCATGCCCGGGCTTGATGACAGTCTTGCCCTGTTTGTCAATGCAGCCCCACCTGTTGTCAATCTTCACAGCCGCCAGGCCTTCGGAGAAATCCTCCGCGCCGTTACACTGCAGCCTGATGGCCTGCTTGCCGTTTTTGTCAATGTAGGCCCATTCTTCTCCCTTGTCTGTCTTGACCTTTATACGCGCCAGCCCGTCGCTGAAATTGCCGGCGTCGAGGAAATTCTTCTTGAACACCGTTTTGCCGGAGGTGTCTATGAAGCCGAAAGAATGCCGGTCAAACCGCACGAGGGCGAGGCCTTCGGAGAATTGCTCGGCGTAGTGGAACTGAGGCTTGATTGCGAGCTTGCCGTTCTTGCCGATGTACCCCCATTTGCCATCGTGGTCAACAGGGAAGAGCGACTTGTCCTCATCCTGGCTGTTCGCCGCGGGCGTGCACAGCGCAGCGGCGCCGAAAACACACGCTGCAAGCAACAGGCCTGTTTTTTTCATCATCTTCCTCCGGGCAAGTAAATGAGCGAGTGAAACATAGCACATTTCAGCCAGCGGTGTCAAGACGCCAAATAGCTTGACTCGGCAGGCGCGGTGTTATAAAGTTTGCATGAATCTGAGGCGTTTAGCCGCGCCACTTGTGGCGCGGTCTTGCCGCGTCGCAGGCGACGCGGCTAAACATCCCACCAGCGCTGCTTTTTGGAATGAAGCTTGTGGGGAAATTATTGAACATACAGACTTTCGGCTGCCAGATGAACAAGCTGGACTCGCAGCTTGTCGCGGATGCTTTCAGTTCAGACGGCTACGAGCTTACCGGCGATGTGAACAAGGCGGATGTGATTCTTTTCAACACCTGCTCCGTGAGGAAACATGCCGAGGAGCGGGTGTTTTCGCGGCTGGGGGTACTCAAAAAACTCAAAGGAAGCCGGCCCGGGGTCATTGTTGGGGTTATAGGCTGCATGGCGCAGCGGATTCCGGGGGAAATTTTCCGGCGCGCGCCTTACGTTGATGTTGTCTGCGGCCCGCGCGACCTGGTGCGCCTCCCGGGAATCATTGCCGGTTACGCGCCCGGGAAGAAGCGCCTCAAAGCTGTCGAAGGGGGCGACGAATGGCCTGAACGGATGCGGGACACTTCCACCTCGCCGGTCAGCGCTTTTGTTTCCGTAATGCGCGGGTGCAGCCGGTTCTGCGCGTACTGCATAGTGCCGTATGTTCGGGGGCCTGCGCGCTCGCGGCCGGTGGAAGAGATTGTAAGCGAAGTCAGGGCGCTTGTCGCAGGCGGTGCGCGGGAAATCACTCTCCTCGGGCAGGATGTAAACGCTTACAAAGATGAAAAGGGGCGGCGGCTCTGGCACGTGCTGCAAAATCTTGCGCAGATTGAGGGGTTAAGGCGGCTGCGGTTTGTCACCTCGCACCCCGCGACTGTGGAAGAAGAGCTTTTTGAGACAATGGCGCGCTATCCCGTCATCTGCCCGTACCTGCACCTTCCGGCGCAGAGCGGGTCTAACCGCGTGCTTGAGGCTATGAAGCGGGGCTACACGCGCGGGCGCTACCTCGAGATTCTGCGCGCGGGCCGCCGGATTGTACCGGGCCTTGAGGCCGCATCCGATTTTATTGTCGGCTTTCCTGGCGAGAGCGACAGGGATTACCACATGACGGTGGACCTGCTGTGGCAGGCGCGGTTCCAGAACTGCTTTATCTTCAAGTACTCGCCGCGTCCGGGCACAAAGGCAGCCAAACTGAATGACGATGTGCCAGCGGAGAAGAAGCGCGAGCGCAACATCGGGCTGCTCTCGATTCAGAGGGAGATAATGGAGGAGCGGCACAGGGAGCTTGCCGGCGAGAAGTTTGAGGTGCTTGTCGAGGGGGTTTCGAAGCGCGACAAGAGCAAGCTTACCGGCCGCACAAGGACGAACCGCATTGTCGCTTTTGAAGCGGAGGGGTCGCTTGCAGGCAAGTTTGTTGATGTGCGGATAGATTCCTGCACCGCGCTGACCCTTTTCGGCCACGTGGAGGGGGAGCTTGCATGAACTCGGGCGTTCACCTCGGCTACGCATGGCTTCTTGCAAACACGGTGGAGTTCACGCTCAACGAGCGCCGCGCGGTCGCAATCGCCGGGGTTGCGGCGGACGCCGACGGCCTGGCCATACTCTTCGGCAGGGATGCTTTCAAGAATTATCACCACGTGGTGTTTCACAACCTCCTTTTCGCAGGTGTTGTGACTCTTGTGGCTTTTGCGCTCTGGAGACGGCGGGGAAAGCTTGTTTTGTTCTGCGCGCTTGCGGGTCTGGTACATCTGGGGCTTGACTTTGTGGGTTCGCACTGGGACCTTCCGCTTCTGTACCCTTTTTCAACCGCCGCTGTAAATCTCACGGACTACCTGCCGCGGTGGACAGTAATGTATCTTTTCCAGCTCAGCGGCACTGTTATAATGTTTGCACTTGCCGTTTATATTTACCTGAAGAAGGGAAGAACCTTCTTTGAGATATTTACAGTGAAGGGTGACAGGCTTGTTATGAATTATTTGACCCTGCCTTGGCGGCGGCGGTGCATCGAGTGCGGCAGGCGGGCGTTTTACAAGTGCGGCATCTGCGGCGAGTATCTTTGCGCGCGCCACAGGCGCGTCGGCAAATGGCAGATTCTTTGCGAAAAATGCTTAACCAAAAGCAGGCAGGAAGCTATAAATATGGCACAGCCAGGAATGGAAGAGGATTCCCGATGAGACAGGAAGAGAAATTCATGCGTGAGGCGATGGCCCTTGCGAAGAAGGGGCAGGGGCGGGTCGAGCCGAATCCCCTGGTGGGGGCGGTGATTGTCAGGCGCGGGGAGGTTATCGGCCGCGGCTGCCACAGGCACTTCGGCGGCAGGCACGCGGAGGTAAGGGCGCTCCAGGATTGCAAGAACCCGAGAAACGCTGCGATGTACGTGACGCTTGAGCCATGCTCGCACCACGGCAAGACCCCTCCCTGCACGGATGCAATAATCAAGGCCGGGATACGGCGCGTTGTCGCCGCGTGCAAGGACCCTTCACCGCACGCAAACGGCAGGGGCTTCCGCAAGCTGCGCAAGGCGGGTATTGAAGTCGAGGTGGGGATTCTCGGCGACGAGGCACGCGCCCTGAACGCGCCTTTCTTCAAGCTCACAACAAAAGGCCTGCCGTATGTGACGGTGAAGTATGCCATGAGCCTTGATGGCAAGATAGCGACAGTGGCGGGCGACTCGGCGTGGATATCGAACGAGCGCTCGAGGCTGTTCGTGCACAAGCTGCGCACCAACATGGACGCGATAGTTGTTGGTGTGAATACTGTACTCCGGGACGACCCGCTTCTCATCGTGCGCCACGCCCGTGTGAGGCGGATTCCCATGCGCGTAATTCTGGATGCAACGGCCAGGACCCCGCTTACAAGCTCCGTTGTGCAGACAGCCACCTCGGTTGACACGCTGATAGTTGCCTCGACCAAGGCGCCGCGGGAGCGCCTCGAGGCGCTCCAAGAGGCGGGCTGCGGCATGCTTCAGGTCAAGGCCCGCAAGGGAAAGTACATTGACCTTCACAGCCTGTTCGAGTTTCTGGGTGAGAGGCATTTCACGAACGTGCTGATAGAGGGCGGGGGCGAAGTAATAGCAAGCGCCTTCGAAGACCGCCTGGTGGACCGGGCTGTCGTGTTTGTGGCGCCCAAGATAATCGGCGGGCGGGATGCAGTCACCCCTGTCGAGGGGGTTGGCGTGCCGGGCATGGCCCAGGCGGTGATGTTGCGCAAGGTGAAGATGCGCCGCCTCGGGGATGACATGGTTGTCGATGGGCTTGTTGAGTACCCGCCTTAGCCGCCCTTTGCCTCTTTGGATGCCTTCTTGAGCCAGGTACTGTTAAGCCTGGCTTTGATAATAAGGTTGTCGAAGCGCACACGGGTGCCATGGGTACGCAGGATTACCGTGCCTGAGTTAAGCTGGGAGTCGTTGACCTCGCCGAGCAGCTTTTCGTTTATGAAGAGCTGCAGCGTGCGCTGGCGGACAAGTATCTGGACAAGGTAGGTCCTTCCCTCTTCGAGCTTGGGTTTCATTATCCCGCGCTTGAGGTACTTGTGCTCGGATTTCCGGCCGTTCCAGACCGCGATATAGTGTTCGGGCGCAGCGCCCTTAACGCCTCTGTCAATAAGAGTGGAGAACCCGAAGGCGTATGCCCGGCTCTGGAAGGGTTTTGCCGGGTGTGCGAAGAGCAGGACTTCGAAAGGCCCTGCTTCAACCGGTTCAACAAAGAATGTCACCGAGAGTTCCCCCTCAGCCTTGCCTTTCCACACAACCACTGTATCACCTTTGCCTTCGAGGCAGCCGGCTTGCAGCGTCCAGTTGGGATTCTCGACCTCGGCCGCTCTTGTGGCCCACGTTCTTTCGGAAAAGTCGGCCAGTTGCGAGGAGTGCGAAAAGTCGTAGGATGTTTCGAAAATCGGGGGGTGGCACGTCAGGCTGCCGGCGAACAGGCCTGCAAGCCCGCTCTGGTGGTAAGTATCCTTGATAAGTATCTCTATCTGTTCCTGATGGCCTTTGTAAACGATGCTCTTGGAGAAGTTGGAGCGTATTTCGGATAGCTTCATATAGGCGGAAAGGAAGTCCTTTCTTCTCAAGAAGTCATTCACTCTGGAGAAGGCGCAGGAAAAGCTCGCAGACTGCAGGGGCGCGAGGTACTCTTGGACCTTGGCGCCTGCCGCCTTTGCCTGCCCGAGATACTTGTGCACAAGCTCGCTGTCGCCGTAGAAGTAGACGAAGAAGACCGCCATGGCCAGCATGTTCTCGGCGCTCTTATCTCTAAACCCTTCCAGTATGCAGCGTTCAATCTCTTTCTCATGCAGGTCCAGAATGTGAAGGTCCGTTACTAATCCATCCGTTTTCTGGAAGATAATTACACCTGTGTCATACCTGACGAGCTTGCCGAGTATAATCTCACCACGTTTCTTCAGCGTGAGCTGGACCATGTCCTTGGCCCGCAGAGCTTTCATGCCAGCCCCGAGCGCCCTGACCACACTCTCAATCATGTCAAGGTGGCTCTTGACCTCCTTGCCCGCCTCCACGTACTTGGGCTTCTCCTTCTTTGCTATGGCCGCCTTGATATAGCGCTGCGCCTGCTGGAGTCGCAGATACCTTATGTGGCTTGCAACCTCGGACTGCAGCTCCGAGAGGATTTTCAGCCTTTCTGCAAAAAGCTTCTTGCGCTGCTCGTCTTTCTCCAGCTCAGCCTCAATTTCTTCAGGCGTTCTTTCATCCGGGCCTTCGCCAGGTTTGTCCCCGGCTGCAGGCGCACTCTTTCGCTCTGCCAGCAGCTTCTCGATGCTCCCAATAGCCGCCAGCGCGACCTCGGCGTGGCTCTCGAGCGCGCCCTTTTGCAGCTTCTTGTACACTTGGAGAGCTTCCTCGATTTTGTCGCTCTTCAGGAGGTCTTCGGCGCGGGCAGCCTCCCGGGAGAAATAGTCGTCCGCCTCAAGCTCTGTCTGCTGAATGCGTATCTTTATGCCTTCTGTGACTGTGTCCATTGACTCAGGAATAAAGCCCAGGAGCTCCTGGTAGAGCTGTATTGCCTGGGAATAGTAATGCTGCTTACGCTGCTCCTCAGCTTCCTCGCTGGCTGATTCGTAGAAGACGGTTATCGCGCTGTTGCGCGCAAGCAGCGCCGCCTTCTTAACTTCCGGGTCCTTTACCTTGCCCAGGAACTCGTTGAGGCGTGCAATAACTTCCGGCGAGCCCGGGTCCTCGTTCTGCATGCGCTTGAGCTTGCGCAGCTCTTTCACCTCTTCAGGCAGGTCTTCTTCCGGCAGGATATCCTCAATTGAATCTTTCGGCTTCCTGGCCGGGGAGTCGCGGTGGTCCACCTTCTCCCGGCTCCTGGGTATGCTGGTCACAGCAACCATTATGATTATCACGGCAACTATAATCCCGATTACAGCGAAGATTGCGGAGCTTGAGCTCTCCCTAAGTTTCGCAGCCTTGACGGCGGAGCTCCGGGCCTTGACCGGTTCGGCTTTGGGATGCGCAGCCTGCGCGGCAGGGGGTGTCTGCCGCAGAATCGCCTGTGTGGGCGGGGCAGTCGCCGGCGACGCTCCCGCCGCGGCGCTTTGCGCCTGAAGTGCCCTCAGTGCCTGTTTCACCCGCTGCCGCTTGGAACGCCCGCCCCTCCTCGGCCTCGCCGGGGCAGGCGCGGGCGCGGGCGCCGGGGGCTCGGAAGAGAGTATTCCTTCAATTTCCTGCCAGACCCCTCGCGGCGAGTAGTACCTGTCTTGCTTCTCTTTCTGCATAAGCCTGGCTACAAGCGCGCTGACAGCCTCCGGGATGTCCGGGTTGAGCGTGCGCGGGTCAGGCGTCTCCTGCGCTATGATATGCGCCGGCGCCATGACAGGGTCGCTCCCAAACGGCAACTGCCCCGTAAGCATGTGGAACAGCGTCGCCCCGAGAGAGAACAGGTCACTGCGTATATCCAGGTCGGTAAAGCCCTTGGCCTGCTCAGGCGCGAGGTAGAAGGGCGTGGCTGTCTGCGTGTTCGTATCGGCACAGCCGGCGAGCTCTTCGGTCCATACAGATAGAGCGAGGCTCGCTATCTTCACCTCGCCGCTCCTGCCGACAAGTATGTTTTCCGGCTCGATATCGCGGTGCACAATGCCTGCTTCATCAAGGTATTCGAGCGCCCGCGCCAATCTGGCAGCGATCTTGAGCGCGGCGCTCTCCTCCAGCGCGCCCTCTACTTCAAGAAGCTGCGAGAGCTTTATCCCCTCCACGTACTCGAGCACAAGAAAGTACTCTTTGTCAGTCTCGCCCGCATCCAGGCCGGAAACTATGCCGGGGTGCTGCAGCCTGGCAAAAAGCTTTGCCTCGCGCTTCAGGGATTTAATTAGCTCCGCCTCTTCGTGGTCGGTCTTCGAAAGTATGCGTATCAAAACCGTGCGGTCCATTGAAGGCTGGTACGCCTTGTAGAGCCTGCCCGGCGCCTCGTGCTTGATCTCAAGAAGTACCTGGTAGCCGTGAACCGTCGTGCCCCAGCTCTGGCCTTCCTCAAGCTGCGAGGCGACCTCTTGCCTCTCCATCTCTATAATGTACCCCTTTTGCACCATAATATCTGCAAGCGACTTGTCCAGCATCCCGAGGTCCCGCAGATGCTTCCTTGCATCAAGCGCATCCTGGAGTTCCTCCTCAGACAGGAATTCCTTTTCAAGTGCAATCCGGCCGAAAAGGTCGTCGCGTTCGTCCGCGTCCACCTGATTGCCTCCCCTGGTAAACCACATTTCCCGCGGAGTTATGTTACTCTTCAATTATATAACCCCGCCCGCGCTCTTGGCAAGAAGAAATAGATGTACTTCACCCCCAACACCTGCGCAACGCGGGAAGTATTCAGAGGTTTTCCTCTACGTGCAGTACTCCAACGAGGGAGCAGCAAGGCAATGCTTCTTGGGAGCCTGGGTCTGCACCTGCCGGAAGCGATGAAAACGAAACCGATGTAGTGAAAACTTCAGGGAAATTTCGTTGGTATTTAAGGGTTTACGTCAACAACTGGCGAACTTGGGCTAGCCTCTTAGGCCGGGGCGGGCGCAACTCTACTGTTTTCTTGAGCGGCGGGTTTTGGAAGATAACTTGTCTTTCTTCAACATCTTGGTAATTGAAGAGATAATTGCCATGGGCTCCTGATAGCGGTTCTTAGGCTCCGGTTCAAGCATCCGCATAATCAGCTCGGCCACCTCGGGTCTTACCTGTGGGTTCCTTTCTCTGACGTCCGGAGTCTTGTTGGTTAGGTGGGCAAGCAACGAGTCCTTCGGCGTGCGCCCCTTCCCGAACGGGAAGGTGCCTGTGGCAAGGATAAAAAGGGTTGCGCCGAGAGAGTAGATATCGCTTCTTATGTCGGCCTGGGCGCCGCGAATCACCTCCGGAGGAGTGTAGTAAACGCGGTCGTAGAACTTCACCGGCATGCTGAATTCCGTGTTAAGGTCAACACATTTGCTTATCCCGAAGTCGCACAGCTTGGTGGTTCCTTCGATGCTGATTATTATGTTCGACGGCCTCACGTCGCCGTGGACGATGCCGTATGTATGCGCCTCGGCCAGAGCGAAAGAGACCTCCAGGCCCACATGAAACACCTGCCGCTCTGTCATGTTCCTTTTCTTGCGCAGGACCTGCCTGAGATTCTTGCCTCTCACGTACTCTGTTATGTAGTAGTAGACCCCGTTTGTTTCGCCTGCGTCTATAACGCGCGCGATGTTCTTGTGGTGGAGCTTTCCCACCAGTTTTGCCTGATTCAGGAAAGAAGCAATGTATTCTTCATCCCAGGCAAGCTCAGGCTGCAGGATCTTGACAGCCACGTCGCGGTCAAGGCTGAGCTGTTTGGCCTGGTAAGTGGGGCCGAGCAGCCCTTCGCCCAGCTTGCGGATAAACCTGTAGCCTTCCAGCCTGGGCCGGCGCGAACTCTGGACGCGGAGGACCTCCTTGGCCGCTTCAGGTGTGATGTGGCCCTTGTCAACAAGAATCTCGCCTATCTTCGGCGGCGCGAGCCCCATGTTGGTTATTTTCTCCTGAGCCTGCAGCGCATCCTCTATGTCTTCAGGCTGGCAATGGTGCAACCGCACCGCCACCTTGCCGAATAAGTTCGGAGATTTTCCGTCCGGCTCGACAAGCTTCGCAAACTTGGTCAGCTTTAGGCGAAGCTTGTTCTCGATTTGCCTGCCTTCCTGTAATTCGCGTTCAAGTTCATCAATCTTTCTGCTGAGGTTGTCTACCTGAGCCTTGTACTTGCGATGCGCAGTTTCCAGTCTCTCTTCCAGCAGCGCAGTTTGCGCCCGACGCATCTCTTCTATCTCCTCACTCATCCTGAGTTCGCTCTGGAGCAGGGTAATATCTTCCTGCAGCGCTTCAAGCCTTTCCCTGTCAATCTCGTGCCTGCCTGTCTCTTTGCGCACGTCGGTGTGGGTTTCAATCTGCTGCGGTACTGCTGCATGCCCTGTGTCGCGGGCCTGAATCAGCTCCGAGAGGCGGAGCGCCTCAGCCTCCCGCTGCTCCGCCGTCGCGGTGACTTTGGCGAGCTGCTCGGTGAGCTCCCTGATTGTAGTATCCTTGGCCCGGCTCCCTTCGCGCTCAGTCATGCGGTCTTCACGCAGAACATCCACGGCCCGCTTAATCTTGACCATCTCGAACTCCGCCTCGGTAAGCCTCGTGCGCAGTTCGACCTGCGATTTTCCGGCGTGCGCTTCGACAATATCCCGTATAATCTTCGCTATTGTACCGGAAGCGCCGGTGCCTGGTTTGCCGCCTGAGGCGCCGCCATGCCCGGTACTATCGCTGCTGTTTGTTTGTGCAGAACCTTTTCCTGCAGGTTTCGGGTCTTCTTCCTGCATCGGATTCCCCATGTATTCAGGCTGATTCAAACAAAAATTATAAGATGTAAGGCGCGCCCAGTCAAGCAATAACAGCCAAAAAACCGCACCTGTGAGCCAACGTGCTGCAAGAATTGCAATTGGACGGGGTTTTGGTAGGTACCGGGGGCCTGCTACTGCCCGCGCTTTTTGAGTTCCTTTCCCGAAACCGCGCCGTGGCCGCGCAGCAGCTCCTTACATCTCCTCAGTATTCTGCTACATCTGGTGGGGCGCAGTGTGCGGGTGAAAGCAAAGTTCGGCAGGCTTATGAGAATGGGGCCACCCGGTTGCATCCGGGCGACCCCGTTGTTGAATCGCTGGAGCCCGTTAACTTCTCAGTCTGAGATAGACTCTTAGTCTTCGACGTACTTGAAGGAGAGCTTCACCCTTGCGCGGTATGCGGCAATCTTCCCATCTTCAAGCTTCATGTCCAGCTCAGTCACCTCGGCAATCCTGAGGTCTTTGAGGCTTTTCGCCGCGGCTTCTACCGCAGTTTTGGCCGCCTTTTCCCAGGATTCCGTGCTTGTCCCCACAAGCTCAACAACCTTGTACGTGCTCTCCGGCATGGCTTTCCTCCCTCCTCGAAAACAGTTGTTCCAAGACAAAAACCTGGAGGTGATCGGATTCGAACCGACGGCCTACTGCGTGCAAGGCAGTCGCTCTCCCACTGAGCTACACCCCCGTAATCCTCCAGCCGCAAGTGGTGGGACTTGTTACGGCCCCAAGAATATAGACGTATGGAAGCGGCCTGTCAAGGCAGATTTTTCCGCCGCCCCGCAGTGCGCCGGGGCGGGTTAGCTTTCGCTCAGCTTGAAGCTCTGGACCGCCTGCTCGAACTCTGGCGCATCCGCGTCGTATATGCTGGCGAAGGCCTGGAAAGTAATGATGAAAACCCTGTCTGCGGTTGTAACCACAACAACGCGGTACTTGTTGACAGTACCCGTGTTAGGTGCGTTGCCCCCGGGTCCGAACCTGCGGCCGCTGCGGCGGGTTTCGTCAGAATAGACAAGTTCCGCAGCTTTCAGGCCGCCGATGTCGAGTTCCTTCTGCTCCACCTTGGAGTATGAGCGCGAAAGGGTGGCCTTTTTGCCGGACGCATAGGTCTTGGCATCCTGGGAGCTGCTGTTGGCAACTACCACAACCTCGAACTTCGAGTTCTTCTTGGTGGCGCCTATCTGGAAGCCCGGCTGCCCGCCCTCTGTAACGAAGGTCCAGTCCGGCGGCTTGGTGATTTCAAAACCCATGGCGTCTGACTTGAACGTGTCGCCCTTGATTTCACCGGTGGGGGGGACTTTCAAGCCGCTGATAAACCGTCTCCAGGCGTCTTCAAATACCTGCTTGTCGCCTATCAGCTTTTCAAACTCGGCGGCGAGGTTCACCCTCGAGCGGCTCCGGCCCCCGCCTGTCGGAACGTAGTTGGCGCACTTCTCGAAAAAGGTGCTCAGGATTTTTCCGTACTTCCCGCCTGTCTTGGTCATGAAGTAGATAAGGCTCCATGCGTGTGCCTGTTCCACGCGGCCGAACCGGCTCCGCGAGCGACGGATGAGCTGGTCGAGCCTTATGAACTTGTTGTTGGAGATTGCCGACTTCAGCTCCATGAGGCGGTCCCGCGGCACTTTTTCCATTTTCACCGAGCCTGTCTCGGAGGCGCGCGCGCTTTCAAAGTACACTGCAAAGCCTTCCACAATCCACGCCGGGGCAGTGCCCATGTCTGTCATAATAGAGTCGAGGTACTGGTGGCACCCTTCCAGTGCAAGGACGGCATCGGTCGTGCCTGAACCGAATACACCCCTGTAAGAGCTTACGCGCTTGGTCTGCGCGTCGTAGAAGCCGCCGACGTTCTGGCCGCGGCCCGTCTCCTGCATAAAGTCCTGCTGATTGCGGAAAATCCAGACCGAGTACTTTCCCTTTGTCTTGGGCTTGTAGCCCTTGAACGCCTTGCGGTACTCAGAGTGCATCTCTTCCATCAGCTTCTTGTAGCGCTTCGAAGTTTTCTTGTCCACGTTGGTGCGTATCTTGTAGTGGGAAGTGGAAACATCGTATGCCTCATGCCACGGCACTCCCTCCGGTTTTGTTTCTTCAGCCCCGGGTTTGGCTTCCTCCTCGGGCTTATCTTTCTCAGGTTCGCTTTCAATCTTCTCAGGCTCCTCCGTGCCTGTGAGTTTCTCATACTCTTCTTTGCTCATGAGCCGCCCCTCGTGGGCGACAAGGTTCTTCTTCTCCATCAGCTCCTTGAGCTCGTCGGTATGGACCCAGCGCCCGCCGTAGTAAACGTACCCCATCTCCACGCGTGCGCCGTGGTGGCCCGGGTCAAATTTGAGCGCTTCACGGAACTGAAACCCTGCCTGGGTTGTAAGCCCCTCCTCTTTGCACCACAGCCCGAGCTGGTAGTGCCCCTCGGCATCGCCTTCCTTTATTTCAGAAAGCTTTTGCTTGTAAATCTCCAGCGCGGGGGGTGTCTTCTCGACATCCTTTATGTTCTCCCTCGGGATGCTCTGCACCCCGTATTTCGTGACGATTCTTACCTCTTTTTCACTCTCGCTTATTACCTTGCCCTCGATTTTGCCGCCATCCTTCAGGTGAATTACATCGCACAGCCCTGCCGTGGCCAGGCCGAGGATAAGCACGCATACAGCAATTCCCACAACTCTTATACTCGACATCTCACCCCTCCTCCTTAGAAACGGGGAAAGTTTACCTGCGTTTAGAGTCTCCCTGTATAATACGACGCCGCTCACGCAGTTTTAGCGAAAAAATCTCTATTTTTCTTCCTCAACTGCCCCCGGCAGTCAATGCCTTCAATTCAAAAGCCTTTATTTCCCGTAACGAGGCTCCCATTATTCCCTGCATGTCGCCATACATTATAGCTGTATTAGTCAGCACCCGTTCAATATGCTTCTCTCGTTTTGCCCATATTTTCGTCATAGCCCTTTTTTCTTGGCCTAAATCTTGCCTCATAATGTTGAAAGCCTCAGCGATGGCTTCTACCTTCTGTCCGAATTCTGGGCTAGACAAGTAATCATAGAGGATTTCCATTTTCTTGCCTTTACCTACAGAAGCCTGTCTCGCCCTTGCTACATCAATGAGTTTCACTCTCATCACGGAGGCAAGGCTAATTGCCGAAGAACGCTCGGTAACCAGAACACCATCAATCAGCTTAAAACCGCTGACACCTTTCGGCAAGGCTGTTGTCAGTAAGATAGCAAGCTCTGCCTTAACCTTCCTCTGGTCATCCTTTAACTTGTCTATCCAGCTCTTCTGCCATGCCTTGGTACGTTTGGTCTCCCAG